>NZ_JBHWWX010000014.1:0-97174 GCF_042730335.1 Rhodococcus sp. NPDC060084 | reverse complement strand
GGGTCGAACCGATCTCACGCGGCATCCGGCGTGAACTGTCTTCTGGGGGAAGCGACTCAGCCGAGGCGCTGCTTCAGTGCCTCGAACTCGTCACGGATACCCGACGGCACCTTCTCGCCGAGGAACTCGAACCACTCCTCGATGAGGGGAAGTTCCTGCTTCCACTCCTCGACGTCGACTTTCAGTGCCTCGTCGACATCGGCGGTCTCGACGTCGAGTCCGTCGAGGGTCAGGTCGGCGGCGGTCGGCACGTAGCCGATCGGCGTGGACTGCGCGTCAGCCTTGTGCTCGATACGGTCCACGATCCACTTCAGGACGCGCGAGTTCTCGCCGAAACCGGGCCACAGGAAGCGGCCGTCTTCGCCGCGACGGAACCAGTTCACGTAGAAGATCTTCGGGAGCTTGGTCTCGTCGGCGTTCTTACCCAGGTTGATCCAGTGGTTCAGGTAATCGCCGGCGTTGTAGCCGAGGAACGGCAGCATCGCCATCGGGTCGCGGCGGACGGTTCCGACCGTGCCTTCGGCGGCAGCGGTCTGCTCCGACGACAGGGTCGCGCCGAGGAAGGTGCCGTGCTGCCAGTCGAAGGACTCGCTCACCAGCGGAACGGTCGTCTTGCGACGTCCACCGAACAGGATCGCGGAGATCGGCACACCCTGCGGGTCGTCCCACTCCGGGGCGAGGATCGGGCACTGCGACATCGGGGTGCAGTACCGCGAGTTCGGGTGCGCGGCCTTGGTGCCGGACTCGGGCGTCCAGTCGTTGCCGAGCCAGTCGGTCAGGTGCGACGGGGTCTCGCCGCCGATGCCCTCCCACCAGATGTCGCCGTCGTCGGTCTTGGCAACGTTGGTGTAGATGGTGTTGCCGGCCTCGATGGTGGCCATCGCGTTGGGGTTGGAGTCGGCGCTCGTACCCGGTGCGACACCGAAGAAACCGAACTCGGGGTTCACCGCGTAGAGGCGGCCGTCTTCGCCGAAGCGCATCCAGGCGATGTCGTCGCCGAGGGTCTCGGCGCGCCAGCCCGGAATGGTCGGCTGGATCATCGCGAGGTTTGTCTTACCGCATGCCGACGGGAAGGCCGCGGCCACGTAGTAAGGCTTGTTCTCAGGGGAGATCAGCTTGAGGATGAGCATGTGCTCGGCGAGCCAGCCCTCGTCGTGGGCCATGGCCGACGCGATGCGCAGCGAGTAGCACTTCTTACCGAGGAGCGCATTGCCGCCGTAGCCGGAACCGAAGCTCCAGATCTCGCGGGTTTCCGGGAAGTGGGTGATGTACTTCGTGTCGTTGCACGGCCACGCGACATCCTGCTGACCGGCTTCGAGGGGCGCACCGACGGAGTGCAGCGCCTTCACGAAGGGGCGGTCGGTGCCCAGCTTCTCGAGGGCGGCGGTGCCCATGCGGGTCATGATCCGCATGGAGACGACGACGTACTCCGAGTCCGTGAGCTCGACGCCGAGCTTCGGGTCGTCGGCACCGAGCGGACCCATGCAGAAGGGCACCACGAAGAGCGTGCGTCCGCGCATGCAGCCGCGGTACAGCTCCGTCATGAGGGCGCGCATCTCGTCCGGCGCCATCCAGTTGTTCGTGGGGCCAGCGCCGATCTCGTCCTCGGTGCAGATGTAGGTGCGGGACTCGACACGCGCCACATCCGACGGGTCGGAGTTGGCGAGGAACGAGTTCGGCTTCTTCTCGTCGTTGAGACGGGTGAACGTTCCCGCCTCGACCAGTTGAGCGGTCAGCCGGTCCCATTCCTCGTCGGATCCGTCGGCCCACACGACGCGATCGGGCTGGGTGAGCTCGGCAACCTCCTGGACCCAGGCAAGCAGCTCGGCATGCTGGGTCGGGAGCTTGTCGTCGGTACCGTTCAAACCGGGAATGGTCGCTGAGGTCATCAAACTCTCCTGGGGTGTGCCCGGAACCGGATCCCTCCCCCGACCTGCGCCGATGACGCAGGGACAGTGGCAGACCCGGGCTTTTCCCCTCTCGGCAGGGGTACCACCAGCTTCATCCGTGGCCGGACGGCGAAGCGGGCGCCGGAAGTCCTATTCGTAGAGGCTAACTGTGGATGTCCTACCGGTAACACTCGGGGCCGGTCGGAAATGTCACATGAACGATTCAGAGAGCGCGCAGAATACCTTCACCTACCCCCCACGTACAGACGGTGGCGCTCACTCGCCACCGTTTTCGTGATCCACATCGCCTTCCAGATTACCGTGGTCGACGCGTGTCCAGCGTGTTGTTCCGTCGAGGTCGCGGTGTAACTCCCACACGCCGTAGTCGCCGTCGTCCTCCACAGCGGTGAGCCTGTCGGTGTGCCCGTCGAGGTCGGTATCGGTGGCGACGATCAGAGCTCCACCTGCGGACAGGCCGCTGTCGAACACCTCGCTGCCGAAGATCACCGTGTCGTAGATTCCGTCCCCGTCCAGATCCGCGGCGGGTTCCGTTCCGTCTGCCCAGACGGACGCGGCCACCGGGTCGAACACGTCGGTCCTCGGCCCACTCGGGCTGTCGTCACCCGGAAACGTTTCCATCATCCGATCGATCCCCCATCCCCGGCACGGTCGCTCCCGGCCGATTCGCCGTTCGATCGGTTCGACGCACCGGACGCCCTCCCGGTTCCCTGGGCTGCCCGAGCGCCGCGAGGTCCCGCTCGCACGCCGCAATTCGCGCGCGCCTTTCGCCGGTGAGCCGTCCTATCTCCTCGTCGAGCGCGGAGACGCGTTCCCGCCGTCGGCTCGTCTGTGCGTCGTGTGCGCTCCGAGCCGCCGAAAGGACGCGTGACTCCACCTCGTAAGTGCACGCGCGCACCCATGCCTCGAGGTCGGCACGGGCGGTCGCCAGCTCTTCACCGACCCAGCGCCGCACGCGTTCGCGGTGCGCGATCCGGCGCCGCGCGTGAACGAGCCACCATCCCGCCGGGACTGCACCGCCGAGAGCGACGGCCACCACCGCCACGCCGGGGATCTCACCGAACGGGGTGACGAGCAGCCGCCCGAGGCCCGCACCGGCCGATGCGCCGACCACCAGTGTCAGCCGGTCCTCGAAGGTGCGCGCGGGCTCCGGCAGCGGTGAACGTGTCCACTCGGGCGGTCTTCCGTCGCTGTCGTGCAGCGCCGCGCCGGCCCGTGAGGCGAGAGCGGCGGCGAGGCGGGCGCGCACTCCCTCGAGGTGTGCGTCCAGTGCACCGGCCACGTCGTCGGCGGGCCGTCCGGTGTCGTCGAGCACATCACGGATCGACGCGGCCACTCCCCGGATCTCCTTTGCGACGTCCTGGAGTAGTTCGACCCGCACGCGCTGGAGGTCCGGTGGGGCCGCGGGCATGGGTGTCAGCGCCAGTCGTTGCCGCTCGGCGCGGAGACCGGCTGTGTCGTCACCGGCACGCAGCGCGTCCACCTCGTCGTAGATCATGCGGCGGGTCTGGGACACGACAGCTCCGCGCGCACGTCGCGGGTCGCTCGCGGAATCGACCGCTGCGGCGAGCACATCGCGTAGCTCGACGATTCCGGTTTCCAGCAACAGCACCGAACCCGCGTCGCCGCCGACCTCCCGTGCGCGGCGCGACATCTCCGCCGACACCGGGAGGACGGTGACGCGCGGGAGGTACGTCGCGTGCCGGTGCAACAGGGCGACATCGCGGTCGCGCACCGTGCGCCACCCCGGATACCGGTCCGTACCGGTCAGGGCGCACACCACCTCGGTCGCGTCGGCGGCGGCGTCGGCGATCATCTCCAGTTCGGTGCGCCCGATCACCGCCGACGCGTCGAACGCCACCAGCACCACCGACGCCGGCCCGTCGCGGACCACGTCCACACCGCCGAGCCGGCCGAGTTCACCGCACAGTGCTCCGACTCCCGAGCCCGCGAGACCCACGACGCGCACGGCCCGCGACGAAGGTTCGTGGAGCCGCGCCCAGCCCCGGGGGTTCCAGCGGCGCACCACATCGTCGGCACCGGTCGTCATGAGACCCGGCGCGAGAGGTTCGCCGCGTCGAGTGCCGCCTCGATCAGGTCGCGGGCGGCGGGTGTGGCGGCGATCCCCGCGACCATCCGCACAAGGTGCTCGTCGCGGAGACGAGAGGCCGCGGCCAGTCGTGCGGCAATCGCGTCGGTGAGCGCGGGATCACCGACGGCGAACGCCCCGAGGCCGAGTGTCGCGGCGATCGGATCGACATGTTCGACCGTGCCGCCGGCGACCACCACGACGACACGTCGTGCGTCGATGTGAGACAGAGCGGACCGGTCGGCGGGATGCACGGACGCGGGATCGAGCCGGACCGGCACGGCGTAGACGACGACGTCCCCGTCGAACACGGGATCGGCTGTGTCCGGCACGTCGACGGCCACACTCTCGACCTCGACGGTGCCGTCGGCACCGGCCGAGGCCCGGACGGCGTCCCGTACGGACCGGAATCCGGTGCCGACTCGTCCGGCAACCTGGATCCGCAGCGGTGCGGCGCGGTCGCGCACCACGGCGTGCAGAGCGCGGCCGGCGACACTGTCGACGCGCTCCACGTCTCCTGCGAGCCGGTGCCAGAGGTCCCCCGTCATCGACATCCCCCGATCGTCGGCGCGGATTGTGTCAGAAGACACCCTGTCGTGCAGGGGTAACACTCGACGCAATTCTGAGAATGTGAGGGGATCTCGGTGGGAAGAAAAGCGACCGCGGGCCGGAAAACTGTGCAAAATCCCGGGTAAACGAGGCTCAGACCCTGAAAATCCCGGTGCAAGCCTGAGAAAACACTGTGGTCCCTTCCGTCACTCCTGCCACCCACTCGCCGGATACGTGACAATGGTCGGGTGAACGACGCCGATCAAGACACGACCGAGCTGCTCGACGAGCAGCCCACCCGCGGGAATCGCCTCTACCCGAGGGTGACGAGCTTCCGGTCCCGACGGGGAGCGTTGACCGAACCCCAGCAGCTGACGTGGGACCGGCTCTGGCCCCAGCTCGGCCGGGACGTCGGCGACGACCAGCTCGACATCGACGCGTGGTTCGGGCGTTCGGCACCCGTGGTGCTCGAGATCGGATCCGGAACGGGAACCGCCGCCGTCTCGATGGCGCGGGCCGAACCCGACGTGAATCTGATCGCCGTCGAGGTCTACCGGCCCGGCCTCGCCCAGACACTGCAGCGCATCGAGCGCACCCTCGACACCGACTCCCCGGTCACGAACCTGCGCATCCTGCGCGGCGACGCCGTGGAGGTGCTCGAGAAGATGGTTGCTCCCGGATCGCTGACCGGGGTGCGGGTCTTCTTTCCGGACCCGTGGCCCAAGGCCCGGCACCACAAGCGCCGGCTGCTGCAGGCCCCCACCTTCTCCCTGATCGCCGATCGCCTCGTGCCCGGCGGTGTGCTGCATGTCGCCACCGACCACGCCGAATACGCCGAAGCGATCCGGGAAACCGGAGACGCCGAGCCGCTGCTGAAGCCCCTGTCGGGGGAGTCGCCGATCAGCCTCGAGCGACCCGTGACCAAGTTCGAGGGGAAGGCCCACCAGGTGGGCAGCACCATCGCCGAAATGGTCTGGGGGAAGATCGGAGCATGAGCGTCCACGAAGAGCTGTCCGATACGACCGACCCCACCGCCATCGACAGCGGGCCTGTCGGCGGCAGCGACCAGCCCGGTCGTGTCCTTCTCGTGTGGGATGCTCCCAACCTCGATATGGGTCTCGGCGCCATCCTCGGCGGCCGGCCCACCGCCGCATACCGTCCCCGGTTCGACGCACTCGGCCGCTGGCTTCTCGGCCGCACCGCCGATCTGTCCCGCCGGACCGGTACTCCGCTCGAACCCGAGGCGACGGTCTTCACCAACATCGCCCCGGGCAGCGCCGACGTGGTGCGCCCGTGGGTGGAAGCCCTGCGCAATGTGGGCTTCGCGGTGTTCGCCAAGCCCAAGATCGACGAGGACAGCGACGTCGACTCCGATATGCTCGAGCACATCGAGTTGCGCCGGCGTGGCGGCCTTGCCGGCGTCATGGTGGCGTCGGCGGACGGGCAGGCGTTCCGCGAACCTCTCGAAGAGCTCGCAGCTGCGGGCATCGCGGTGCAGGTGCTGGGTTTCCGCGAGCACGCCAGCTGGGCGGTCACGTCCGAGATCCTCGACTTCGTCGATCTCGAGGACATCCCCGGGGTGTTCCGTGAACCGCTGCCCCGCGTCAGCCTGGAATCGCTGCCCGACGAAGGAGCCTGGCTGCAGCCGTTCCGACCGCTGTCCGCCCTCCTCGTGGGGCGCAAGAGCGTCGCCGAATAGGAGATCTAGTGTTCGACCGTTGGGGAACGCTCGTCTATCGCGCGCGCTTCACCGTCATTGCGGTGATGGTGGCGGCGCTGCTCGGGCTCGCCGGGTACGGACTGAGCCTGAACGACCATCTCAGCCAGAGCGGCTGGGACGATCCCGGCTCACAGTCCGTCGCCGCGGCGAAGCTGGCAGACGGCACGTTCGGCCGCGACACCAACGGTGACGTGCTGGTTCTGTACACGGCGCCCGAGGGCAAGACCGTCGACGACCCGGAGTTCGCCGCGAAGGTCACCGACAACCTCAACGCTCTGGTTTCCGAAAATCCCGAACACATTCTCAAGATCAACGGTGCGTACTGGCCCACCGAGACCGCGCCGTCGCTGCCGAGCCTGGCCGACGAGTCACGTCAGCACGCCCTCGCGTCGGTCGCCATCGCCGGCGCGAACGACACGGAGCTGACCGGGAACTTCCGCGACATCAAGGACAAGTTCTACATCGACGGTGTCGACGTCCAGCTCGCCGGTCTGCAGCCCATCTCCGGCGCGCTCAACGACACGATGGCCAACGACATCAAGCGCATGGAGATCCTGGCGATCCCGGCCGTCGGCATCCTCCTGTTCTTCGTGTTCGGTGGCGTCATCGCGGCAGCGCTGCCGCTGATCACCGGTGGTCTGACGATCGTCGCCGCGAACGGCGTCGTGCGGCTGATCACCAATTTCACCGAGGTCAACTCGTTCGTCGCGCCCGTCGTCTCGCTGATCGGACTGGGTCTGGCGATCGACTACGGCCTGTTCATGGTGTCCCGTTTCCGAGAAGAACTGGCCGAGGGCTACGACACCCCCGCGGCCGTCCGGCGCACCGTCATGACGGCCGGGCGCACCGTCATCTTCTCCGCGACGATGGTGGTCACCAGCCTCGGCGGCCTGCTCCTCTTCCCACAGGGCTTCCTCAAATCCGTCTCCTATGGCGCGATCGCTGCGATTTCTCTCGCCGCCTTGCTGTCGGTGACGGTGCTGCCCGCCATTCTCGGCATCCTCGGCAAGCGCATCGACAAGTTCGGCATGAAGAAGTTCGGCCAGATCCAGTCGAACGAACAGGTCGAGAACAGTTACATCGGTCGGCTCACCCGCTGGGTCATGCTCAATCCGATGAAGGTGACCATCCCGACGGTCATCGGCCTGTTGCTGCTCATCACGCCGCTGACCGGCATCAAGTTCGGCGGCATCAACGAGACCTACCTGCCACCCGACCACCCGACCCGCGTCGCGCAGGAACAGTTCGACGAGTTGTTCCCGGGACAGCGTGCCGAACCCGTCCGACTGGTGATCCAGGGCGCCCAGGGCGGCGACCTGAACAAGATCATGGAGACGGCGAACGCCGCACCGGGTCTCGTCGAGGACTTCACGATCACGGGCCCGGCCAAGGACGGCGTGCGCGTCTTGAAGGCCGGTCTGACGGACCGCAACGAGACCGCTCCGACCATCGACTACCTGCATTCCGCGGAGTGGCCAGAGGGCGTCGAAGTGCTCGTCGGCGGTACGCCGGCAATCGAGCAGGATTCGATCGCCGCCCTCCTCGACACGCTGCCGCTGATGGTGCTGGTCGTGGTGTCGCTGACGATCATTCTCATGTTCCTGGCCTTCGGATCGCTGGTGTTGCCGATCAAGGCCGTCCTCATGAGCGCGTTGGGTCTCGGCTCGACACTCGGCATCCTCACCTGGATCTTCATCAACGGCAACGGCGCAGAGCTACTCAATTTCACGCCGGGACCGATCATGTCTCCGGTGCTCGTGCTGATCATCGCGATCGTGTACGGGCTGTCCACCGACTACGAAGTCTTCCTGCTCTCCCGGATGGTCGAAGCCCGGGCACAGGGCGCGAGCACCACCGAATCCATCCGCGTGGGCACGTCGCACACCGGCCGCATCATCACCGCCGCCGCGCTGATCCTGATCGTGGTCACCGGTGCGTTCGCGTTCTCGGAACTGGTGATGATGAAGTACATCGCCTACGGCATGATCGCCGCTCTCGTCATCGACGCGACGGTCATCCGTATGTTCCTGGTACCGGCAGTGATGAAGTTGCTCGGCGACGACTGCTGGTGGGCACCTGCGTGGATGAAGCGGATCCAGGAGAAGGCCGGCCTCGCCGAACCGATTCTCGCCGACGAACTGATGCCCGAGGACGTGCCCGAACTCATCACCGTCGGCATGTTCGGTCCCGCGACCGTCTCGGCCACCGGTTCACATCGTTTCCCGGCAGGGATGTTCGGCGACGCAACCGACCTCACTCAGCCGCTGCCCAAGATCGCGGCGCCGCGACCGGCGTCCGAGCAGCGCAAGTTCCGCGATCTCACGCCGCAGCCGCGTCGCCAGGGTCCCGGGCGTCCGGTTCCCCGTCCCCCGGCCCAGCGGCCACGTCCGGATCAGCAGCGGGCAGGCGACCCACGTCACCGGGCTGTCGACGGCCGTCCGATGCCGCGCGCAGGTGAGCCGGCGGCTCCGGGCCACGGCTCCCCGCAGCAACTGCCGCCGCAGCGTCGGCCGCAGGGCCCGGCCGGCGTGGGCGACGAACGTCAGGGTCCGCCGCTGCCCCCTCGGCGCCCCCGGGCGCCGCAGGGCCAGGTTCCGGATCAGCTTCCGCCGATGCCGCAGCGACGGGGCGCAGACACGCCTCCCGTCGACCCGGCGCAGGCACAGCCGCCGCAGGGCCGGCCTACGGCAGCGTCCCAGCCGCCCACGGCGGCCATGCCCCCGCTCCCCAGGCGCCGACGGGGCGACGTTCCCCCGCCGCTGCCGCAGAACTTCGTGCGGCCGTCCGCCACGAACCCGGATCCGGCCGGCAACCCGCCGGTGAACGGTGGTGCCGAGGGAACGCGACAGGACGGAGAGCCGTCGACGGGTCCCGGGCGGGCACGCGATCCGCAGGCGATCGAGAGCTGGCTGTCGCAGCTGCGCCGAGCTGCTCCCGGGTCGGGACAGCACGCGCATCGCCCGCCGGAAACCGGACCGCGGCCGCAAGCCGGTCCGCGGCCGGAGCCGGGTTCCCGCCCACCGGCGGGGCTGTTTCCGCAGGCCGAACCGCGCCCACCGGCGGGACAGCAGCCGCAGGGCGGACCGCGCCCACCGGCGGGACAGCACCCGCAGCCCCGGCCGCGTCCGCGGGCGGGGCAGTACCCGCAGCAGCCGCCGAACCCGCAGCAGCGCCCGCAACCCGGGCAGTATTCGCAGCAGTCACCTCAGCGGCCGGTGCCACGGAACGGTGCCACGGAACGGTCGCCCGAGGCGCCCACCGATTCGGAGCCCGATTACGCGGACGATCCGAACGATCCGCACCGTCGGCGGCACGGCACCGACACCGGCGGGTCGATCAGTGTGAGTGAACTGATCGCGCGCCGGCAGCAGCCCTGAGCCGGACGGACGGAACGGCGGTGCGGGCGGGTTCTACGCGCCGTTGATGAACTTGCGCAGCCGCATGCCGAACGGGTGCGTGACGTTGAGGTTGCCGCAGAAGATCTTCCCGACCACGACGACGTGCAACGGGCCGAACGGCGCGCCGCCGCGCACTTTCGTGGTGGCGCTCGACGCGACGGTTTCGACACCGTTGATATCGGCGGTGGCTTCGGCGGGCAGCAGGATCGAGATCGAACTGAACGAGTCGTTCACCTCGATTCGCACGACCTGCGTCTGCATCACCGCCTCGGTGAAGTCCAGGTTGACCGAGGACGCGAACGTATCGAGCCGGAGAACCGGCGCGACCTCCCACCGGCCCTTGCGGGTCAGGGACGACAAACGTCCCTTGAGCACGAGCGGACCACCCGGCCCGGTCGCCGGGTACGCGGGGGCGGCGGCGGTCGCCTGCTGCTGGGGCAGGAACGCCGGTGCGGCCTGCGGGAGGTACTCGGGCCGCATCTGGATGCCGGGCAGGTCCACGAGAACCTGATTGAGATCACCACGCGTTTTCGCTGCCAGGACGGTGTCCATCCGTTCGGTGAACTCGCCGAGCGAGAGCATTCCCTGTCCGACGGCTCGCTGGAGAAGCTCGCCCACATGTTCACGTTCCGCGTCCGAAACGCGCAGATCCTTCGGGTCCATACGTACAGAATAGGATCTGTGACACTCTTCGTCCCGACCGGAAGCGCGCGGCCTCCTGCCGGATCGCGGAACCGCAAGTGCCGCCGCGCCGAGCGACTTCTCACCTCTCAGTGGTGCCGAAGGTGACCACGACGCGCTGTGACCGTCCATACAGTGGTTTGATCTGAAGTCGTGCTGAGGTCCTATCGAGCCGTCGCCGCGACACTGCGTAGTCGCTGGCCGCTCTATATGGCCTCGATGGGCGCCTCCAACCTGTTCGGCGCCATGCTGGTGTTCGCCTTCGTGCGCTACGGCGTTCCGTTCGCGGACGACGACTTCGACACCGTCGACCGGGTTCAGAACTTCACCGTGTTCGCGGTGTACCTCGTCTTCGCCGGCATCGTGAGTCTCACCGCTGCGGCGCTGATGCTTCGTTCGGTGGTGCGCTGGCAACTCCGCGGTGGCCCGCCCACCCGGTCCGAGCAGATGGCGGCACTGCACGCGCCGTTGCGTCAGGCGATCGTGCACCTCGGACTGTGGTTGCTCGGCGGCGTCTTGTTCGTGTTCCTCACCGCCGGGGAGACGCCTTCCCTCGCCGTCGCGGTCGCGATCACCGTGGCGATGGCCGCGACGAGCACGTTCGGGTTCACCTACATGCTCGGCGAGCGGATTCTGCGCCCCGTCGCGGCCCGTGCACTGAGCGAAGGCAACTTCGATCGCACCATGGCTCCGGGCGTCGGCACCCGTCTCGCGATGACGTGGGGACTGGGCACCTTGATGCCCGTCGCGGGGATCGTCCTGCTGTGCGTCACCCAGATCACCACCGACTCCGCGTTCTCGTCCGACGCACTCGCCTACGCGGTACTCGCGCTTGCGGTCACGTCCATCCTGCTGGCCCTCGTGCTGTCGTTGCTGACCTCGGCGCAGATCTCGGACCCGATCAAGCAGTTGCGCTGGGCGATCGAACGCGTGCAGCGCGGCGCGTCGGCCGTGCAGGTGGAGGTGTTCGACGGCAGCGAGATCGGACGCCTGCAAGTGGGCTTCAACCGGATGATGGCGGAGGCCGACGAGCGCCGCCGGCTCCGCGAGTTGTTCGGTCAGCACGTCGGTGAAGACGTGGCCCGGCGGGCACTGCAGTACGGCACCGAACTCGGCGGTGAGACCCGCTACGTGGCCGTGCTGTTCGTGGACATGGTGGGGTCGACCGCCACCGCGGCCGAGCGTCCTCCCAACGAGGTCGTCGATCTCCTCAACGAGTTCTTCCGGGTCGTGGTGGAGGTCGTCGATCGGCACCACGGCTTCGTCAACAAGTTCATGGGCGACGCCGCCCTGGTGATTTTCGGGGCGCCTCTCGACCGGCCCGATGCACCCACCGCTGCGCTGGGTGCAGCACGCGAACTGCGCTTCGCGCTCGACGACATCACCGGTCTCGACGTCGGTATCGGTGTCTCGGCCGGACTCGCGGTGGCAGGAAACATCGGCGCAGCCGAACGCTTCGAATACACCGTCATCGGCGACCCGGTCAACGAGGCGTCGCGCCTGACGGAACTGGCCAAGCTCCGTCCGAGCCGCGTTCTCGCGTCGTCGAGCGCACTCTATTTCGCCGACGACGACGAGCGTGGGCACTGGGAACTCGGCGACGAGGTGCAGCTTCGCGGGCGGCGCAGGGTCACGCAGCTCGCCTCGCCCGTCCATTATCCGAGCGGGCCGCGTCCGGGTGACGACTCCGCGGATCGGGTGGGTTAGCACAGGGAGGTACGTCACGGGCGGACGCTAATTGCGGCACCTACATACCTGCGTCGGTTACGGTGAATGGCGTGGCGCAGCCGCAGGACGACCTCTCTGGCCCCGACGCCACACCGCGCCGGGGCCGTTTCCTGTGGATCAAATGGCTGGTCGCGGCGGCTCTGATCGCGTTGCTCACCGCCGAAGCCATCTACCTGTGGCCCACGATGAGCGATTCCTGGAAAGCGCTCACCGGCATCCACTGGGGCTGGTTCGCAGCGTGTGTCGCCGCTCAGATGATCTCCCTGAGCGGTTTCGCGGGAGTCCAGCAGCAGCTGTTGCACGCCGGCGGTGTGCGAGTAGGTCACTTCCGCTCGGCATCCGTGATCTACGGCAGTACCGCCATGGCGGTCACGCTGCCGGCAGGCCCGGTGTTCTCGACCGCGTTCACCTACAGGCAGACCCGCAAGTGGGGCGCGACCCCCGTGGTGGCGTCCTGGCAGCTCGCGGTATCCGGCGTCATCGCGGCGGCCACGCTGGCCTCCGTCGGGGTCGCGGGAGCGTTCGCGGTGGGCACGCGGATCAGTCCGGTGACGCTGGTCCTGTCGCTGGCGGGCCTCATCGCCATGTTCTACGGGCTGCGGTATGTCGCCCGTAACCCGTCGTCGATCGAGGCAGCCGGCACCTGGGTGCTCACCCGTGTCAACAGGGTGTCCGGAAAGCCCGCGGATACCGGCTTCGGCCTCTTCGATCGGGTGCTCGCCCAACTCGAGGCTGTCGAACTCGCGCGACGCGACGCAGTCGCGGCGATCGCGTGGTCGGCCGTGCACCGGGTCTTCGATGTCGCATGCCTCGGTCTCGCGTGCTGGGCGGTGGGAGGTTCCCCGTCGCTCGCAGGTCTGTGCATCGCGTTCGCCGCTGCCAAGGCGGTGGGCAGCGTGCCGTTGGCGCCCGGCGGGCTGGGGTTCGTCGACGGCACACTGATCGCCACGCTCACCGCGGCGGGTCTGACCGCTCCCCAGTCGCTGGCCGCGGTGTTCGTGTACCGCGCGGTGAGTTTCGGTTTCGTCGCGCTCACCGGCTGGGGCACGATCGCGGCGATGTACCGCGGGGGCAACGCGGGTGAGGACATCGACCCTGCCGCCGAACGTGAGGAACAGGATCGCAGCGCCGTCGCGCGGCGGCGTAAGCCTGCGGACACCTCGGACAACACCGACCTTCTGTGATCTGCGCCACCAAGTAGTTGCGCGCGCAACAAAGTCGTGTCATGGTTGTCGCATCAAGTTGAAGTTTCAATAATCTACGAGGAGACAACGCGATGACGACCGCCACCACCACCTTTCCCGGCCTCACCACAGGGATCTGGGCCCTCGATCCGGTCCACTCCAACGTCGGCTTCACCGTCCGGCACCTCATGGTGAGCAAGGTGCGCGGAAGCTTCGAGAGCTTCTCCGGCGCGATCACCGTCGCCGAGGACGGCACCGCATCGGTTCGCGCCGACATCGACGTCGCGTCGATCAGCACCAAGAACGCCGATCGCGACGCCCACATCCGGTCGGCCGACTTCTTCGACGCCGAGCAGTTCCCCGTCGCGACCTTCGTCTCCACCGGTGTCCGCGCGGACGGCGACGACTACATCGTCGACGGCGACTTCACGCTCCGCGGCGTCACCAAGCCGGTCGAGCTGCGCCTCGAGTACAACGGCGTCAACGCCGGAATGGGCAACGGCCCGGTCGCCGGGTTCGACGCCACGACCGTGATCAACCGCAAGGACTTCGGCATCTCCATCGACATGCCGCTCGAGGGCGGCGGCGCCGTCGTCGGCGACAAGATCACTCTCCACCTCGAGATCGAGGCCGGCCTGCAGGCCTGATCCCCCCGACATCTCCCGCGCCATCGCCCTCGGGCGTCCCTCCGCACGGAGGGGCGCCCGTCGGTGCATTCGGACACGTTCGCCACGGCGCTACCCTGAAGCCGTGAAAAAGTACGCCCCCGCGCTGGTTGCCGACGTGGTCCTGATCCTCGTGTTCGCAGCCCTCGGCCGATCCAGCCACGAAGAAGTCCTCGATCTCGTCGGCCTGGCACGCACCGCGTGGCCGTTCCTCGGCGGGCTGACCGTCGGCTGGTTCCTCGTCGCGTGGCTCTACCGCGACAAGTTCGACGCGTTCGCCGCAGCACCCACCGGCCTTCTCGTCTGGGTGAGCACGCTTGTCGGCGGCATGCTGCTCCGCGCGGCGACCGGTCAGGGAACCGCCACCGCCTTCATTCTCGTCGCCACCGGCTTCCTCGGCGTGACTCTGATCGGCTGGCGACTTCTCGCCCGTGTGGTCCGACGGTCCGATTCTCGGGTCGCGTGAGAACAACCACTGTGTGATTTTTCGAGATCGATTGGCTCGAGGGTGTCCCACGGTGAAACAGTGGATATATGACTGACACCGCTTCAGTGCCGGAGTCGCGATCCGATACGAGGTTTTTCGGCCAGCCTCTGGCGCTGGCCAACCTGTTCGGCGTCGAGATGTGGGAGCGATTCTCCTTCTACGGCATGCAGGGCATCCTCATCTACTACCTGTACTACTCGGTTGCCGAGGGTGGTCTGGGGATCAGCAATGCCGCCGCAACCTCGATCGTCGGCGCGTACGGCGGCACGGTCTATCTGTCGACGATCCTCGGGGGATGGATCGCCGACCGTCTCCTCGGCTCCGAACGGACACTGTTCTACAGCGCGATCCTGATCATGTTCGGCCACATCGCGCTCGCGCTGCTGCCGGGCTTCATCGGTGTCGGCGTGGGCCTCATCCTCGTGGCCGTGGGCAGTGGCGGACTCAAAGCGACCGCAACCTCGATCGTCGGTGACCTCTACGACGAGAAGGACCAGCGCCGCGACGCCGGATTCTCCATCTTCTACATGGGCATCAACATCGGCGCCCTCGTCGGTCCGCTGCTCACGGGGTTCCTGCAGGTCCGGTACGGGTTCCACTGGGGATTCGGACTCGCCGCGATCGGCATGTTCCTCGGCCTGTTGCAGTACACGCTCTACCGCAAGCACCTCGGTGACATCGGCAAGGTTCCGCCGAACCCGTTGCCGGCGGAAAGCCGGATGCGTGTCGGCGGAATCGCACTGGCCGCGCTCGTTCTGGTCGTGATCCTCGCCTCCACCGGCATCATCTCCGCGAACAGTCTGTCCGACATCGTCGTCACCCTGACGGTCATCGCGGCAATCACCTACTTCGTGGTCATCCTCTCGAGCAAGAACATCACCTCGGTCGAACGCAGCCGGGTGCTGTCCTTCATCCCGATGTTCGTGGCGAGCGCCGTGTTCTGGTCGCTGTTCCAGCAGCAGTTCACGATGGTCGCGGTGTACGCCGATACCCGCCTGAACCGCGACCTGTTCGGGTGGGAGTTCCCGCCCTCGTGGGTGCAGTCCATCAACCCGGTGTTCATCATCGCGTTCGCCGGTGTCTTCGCGGCTGTGTGGACCAAGCTCGGGCCGCGCCAGCCGTCGTCGCCGATCAAGTTCGCTGCCGGCACGATCATCATGGGCATCGCGTTCCTGTGCTTCATCCCGATGGCGGGTGGCGGTGCCAACAGCGCCCCGCTGCTCGGCCTGGTCGGCATCCTGCTGCTCTTCACCTTTGCCGAGTTGCTGCTGTCGCCGGTCGGCCTGTCGCTGACCACGAAGCTCGCCCCGAAGAGCTTCCATACACAGATGGTCGCGTTGTTCTATCTGTCGGTCGCCCTCGGCAGCGCGATGGCCGGCACGCTGGCGGGTTTCTACGACGAGACCAACGAAGTGCCGTACTACCTGTGGATCGGCGGCGCCTCGATCGCGGTCGGCGTTGTCCTTGCCGTGGGTTCGCCCTGGATCAAGAAGCTGATGCACGGCGTGAACTGAGTGCCGCCCGGAGGTCTCGCCGCGTTGCCACGGACGCGGTTCACGTGAGCGCGAGCCACGCGGCGAGACCGAATCCTGCCGTCGCGACACCTACGCGAAGCGCGGTCGGCGGGATCCGCGCGACCAGTGGGGGTCCGCACCAGCCGCCGGCGAACGCGCCGAGAGCCATCGCGAGGGCCGCCGGCCAGTGCACCGGCCCGAACACGGCGAATCCGATCGCGGCGACGAGGTTCGCGGTACCCAGCAGATAACTCTTGAGGATGCTGGCCCGCCATATGCTCTCGGACGTACAGATCAAGGTCACGGCCAGAATCATGACGCCGGCGCCCGCACCGAAGTAGCCGCCGTACACGGCCACGACGAACAACGCAGCGGCGTACGCACGCGGCAGGTCGCGGCCGCGCGCCAAAGCGCGGATACGGGGCTGAAGCAGCAATGCGAGAGAGGCGAGTGCCACCAGATACGGCACGACCGCCTCGAACGAACCGGCCGGTGCGACGAGCAGCACCCCGGCTCCGATGGCGCCGCCCAACGCGGCGTAGGCCGTCCACCTCCACACCCGCGGCCCGGTATCGACGACTTCACGAACGGAGTTGGTGAGCGCTCCGACGCCGACGCCGACCATCGCGACCGTGTTCGTCACGTTCGCCGCGACCGGCGGCAAACCGACGGCGAGCAGTGCCGGATACGACACCAATGATGCGAGCCCCGAGACGAATCCGACCACTCCCGCGAAGAAACCCGCAACCACGAGCAGCAGCAGTTCCAGGACCGTCACGATCGCCGAACCTACCGCCTGCCGCCCCCGGGCGCCCGGACCGGCGTTTCGCCGGGCGAGGTCAGAAAGCCTCGTCGGGCTGCGCGAGTTTGCTGAGGAATGTATCCGCGACCGTGATCGCCCGGTCTCCTCCGTCGGCGTCGGCGACGAATACCGCGAAGGCGATATCGCCGCTGTAACCGTAGAACCACCGGTCGTCCCCGCTCGCGGCGGCGACTCCCGACAGTCCCGCGTGCTTACGCAGGAAGGACGCTGGTCCCTTCTGTACGTTGTCGGCCATCATGCCGCGCAGGGCGTCGACGACGTGCGGGGGCAACGCGTCGACCGGGTCGTTGATCGTCGCGGGCTGACCCTGCACGATCGACGGCGCCACAGCCTCGCCGCGCGCAACGGAGGCGGCCAGAACAGCTGCTCCGAGGGGGCTGATCAGCGCGTCGTCGTTGCCGGATCCGGCGAACTGCACCACTCCGGAGCGCGTATTGCCGATCTGGCTGGTCTCGAAATCGAAGCCGGGCACGGTGACGTCGAGGCCGAGTCCGAGCCGGCGGGCCGTCTCTGCGAGATCTTCCGAGCTCACATCGGCGCCGTCGATGCCCTTGTCGAGTCCGGCGGCCAACCGGACCGGGTCGAGCGTGCCTCCGGCCGGGTACATGCCGTGGGTCGCGACCGGACCGAGTTCCATCGCCCAGTTGTTCACGTCGGCGGCAAGGACGCCGCCCGTGGACGGCTGGATCGCGACGAGCGCGGTGGGCGTTCCCGTGGTGACCACCGCTTCCTTCGCGGCAAGCTGCACCTTCGAGTCCACCATGGCATTGAGGTCCGGGGGCGGCGGCCCCTGGAAGCCCGCAACCTGGATCGGACCTTCCTCGGGATCTTCGAGGGTGACCGCCCAACCCGCGGTACGGTCGCGTTCGAGTTGCCACGCCGAGCGAAGCGTATCGAGCAACGGCGTGGAGATCCGTCGGTCGGCGCTGATCAGCGTGGGAGTCTGGATCACTTCGACACCGGGGATCGACTCGATGTCGCTCCCGAGGAACTGATAGTCCTGGTCCCGCAGTTTGACGGCGGTGATCCGGTTGCCGGGGTCGTTCGCGAGCCGGTCCTGCATCAGTTGCGCGGTGATGACCGGAGCGACAGGTGCGAGCACCTCGGCCAGCCGGGTCGTGGTCGCGCCGGGGTCGGGCATGGCGGCGGGATCGAGCACGACGGCGTTGATCGTCTGTTCCTCCATGAGGAGGCGGCCCGTGCGGTCGAAGATCTTCGGGGGCGCGGCGTCGGTGCGGACGTGGTGAACGGTTCGTCCGCCGCCGAGGTCGGGCACGATGATGTCCGGGTCCCACGACACTCGCCAGCCCACGCCGAGTTTCCTGACCGCACCGTCGACCTGGTAGCCCCAGTCCATGCCCTCGCCGAAATTCCAGGCGGCGGAGAGCGTGAAATACCCGGACTCACTGTTCAGTTCGACGAATTGCGAGACCTCGTAGTCGACCGTGCCGTCGGACAGGCCGTCGAACATCTGCCCGATGGTGCTTTCTGCTGCGCTGGGGTACGACGTGAGCGAGGCCGCTGAGGCAGGGTCACGGGCGTCGAGAGCGGCGACGAAATCGTCGACCAGGCCACGCGCGTCGGTCCGTGAGCCGTTGACCACGAAGGCAGTGACCGCCACGGCGACAACCAGAACGACGACCGCTGTGAGGGCGAGCACGCGCATCCGCCCCCTGCGCCGCCACTCACGAAATCCCATGACAACCAACCTTCACTTCAGCCACAGGAGGAACAAGCACGGCGTGCCTACGAACGAATCACAATTACGCCACACGTCCGATTACCCCCTCAACCACCTGCCGGCGGCTTCGACTGCGGGAGCCGAACCGTTCGCCCCTGCCACGAACACTGCGAAGGCCAGATTATCGCGTGATCCGATGAACCATCCGTGCGCCCCGTCGTTTTCACCGTACTCTGCGGTCCCGGTCTTACCCGTCAGATCGGGGATGTCTCGCAACATACTTGCTGTACCGCCGGTTATCGTCTCGCGCATCATGGTTCGCAGCGCAGCGGTCACTTCGGCCGGTGCCGGAGCGATTTCCTCGTCCACGGTCGTCGCACTCCCCTCGACGAGTACCGGCAGCGGAGCGCTCCCGTTCGCCACGGCCGCCGCGACGAGGGCCATGCCGAAGGGTGTCGCGGTGACCTGTCCCTGTCCGATCGCCGATTCGACGAGGGCTGCGGGAGTGTCCGTTTCCGGTACCGATCCGGTGACGGTCACAAGTCCGGGCGTGACATAGTCGGCGCCGAGCCCGAACTGACGAGCCGCGTCCGTCAGTGCGGTCGGAGGCAGGTTCACGGCGAGCTGTCCCATCGTGGTGTTGCACGAGAACGCGAACGCTGTGTGCAACGGCACCGCCCCCAGATCGAAGCTCTCGTCGTTCGGGATCGTGCGGTCCTCGATCGTCGCCACTCCGGGACACGGCAGGACCGTGTCCGGGTCCGCGAGCCCGGCCTGAAGCGCAGCCGAGGTGGTGACGACCTTGAAGGTCGAGCCCGGCGGATACAGGCCGGTGAGCGCGAGCGGACCTTCGCGGTCGGCGGCGGCGTTCTGCGCGATCGTGCGCACTGCGCCCGTCGAGGGCTCGATGCCGACGATCACCGCGGGAGTGTCGAGGGAGGCGAGCGCAGCTTCCGCCCCGATCTGCAATTGCGGATCGATCGTGGTGGACAGGTCGGGCGCCTCGGGCCCTGTCTCGCCGGCCACCTGCTGCGCGGTCCCGTCCGGCTCGACCCGCTGGACCACCCACCCCGCGGATTCGGCCTGTCCCTGTTCCCACAACTCCACCAGGCCGGACCACACCGGCGAGGCCAGCGCCCGGTCTGCGACCAGCAATCTCGATTGCGGAACGAGCGTGACGCCGGGCAGGGCGGTCAGCTGCTGCTCGATCGGAGCCAGGTCGTCCTCGCGCAGCGAGATCGCGGTCAGCGACTGTCCGGGCGCTTTCGCCCGATCGGCGGCGAGAGACTCTGCGGTGATCGTCGGGGCAACGGGCGCGAGCAGCGGTGCGACTGCCGCGGGGTCGGCGTTCGCATCGAGATTTACCAGCGTGACGACCTGCTCGCTGAACAGGGTGCCGCCCGCCCGGTCGTAGATCGTCGGCGGCGCACCCGCGGTGGTCACCAGACGCACTGCTGCCCCGTCCGCGAGTTCCGGGGAGAGCACAGCCGGATCCCAGCGCA
The DNA here is from genome assembly GCF_042730335.1 of Rhodococcus sp. NPDC060084. NCBI lineage: Bacteria > Bacillati > Actinomycetota > Actinomycetes > Mycobacteriales > Nocardiaceae > Rhodococcus > Rhodococcus sp. NPDC060084. The sequence continues at coordinate 77,246 of NZ_JBHWWX010000014.1, read as the reverse complement.
CTCTCCACGAGTCGGAGTCCTCCACAGCCGACCCCGTCGTCCGGTACGCCCAGTCGCGTCCCTCCCCGAAATTCCACGAGACATCGAGGTCGAAGGTGTTGCCGTCGCCCGTGCCCGCAACGCCGACCACCGGATCGCTGGTGCCGAGGCCGTCGAACATGCCGGTGATCGCGGCGGCCGCGGCCTGCGGGTCGGTGGTGAGCGCGGCCGCTGCCTGCACATCGCCCGCGTCGAGCGCGGATGCGAACTCCGCGGCCACCGTCTCGGGCTGGTCCGGCCCCAACAAGCCGCATCCGGCTGTCACGAGCACGAGGATCGGTGCCACGCCTGCGGAAACCCACTGCCGTCGAATACGCACGACGTCGATCATGCCCAAATTCTCGACGACGTGCCGGACAGTGCGCGCCGCCGGGAGCGTCGGGGAGGTGTCGATATTCGGTTGCACGACCGTCGCCACACGACCTACCGTGGTACTCGGCCCTGTCACCGAACGAGTGGAGAACTGCGTTGCTCCGGTAGTGGTTGTCGACCACGCGGCACACCCGCGATCGATCCACCTCTCAGGAGCACTCATGTCTTCCCTCTCGGGCATCACGCTGTCCGGCCTCACGTACGACCATCCCGACGGCACCCGCGTCTTCGAGAACCTCGACGCGACTTTCACACTCGGGCGCACCGGTCTCGTCGGGCGCAACGGAACCGGGAAAAGCACACTTCTCCGTCTCGTCGCCGGGCACCTCCGGCCGCGGAGCGGTGCGCTGACCGTCCGGGGCCGAGTCGCCTTTCTCCAGCAGGACGTCACGCTCGATCCGTCGGTAACCGTCGCGGCGGTACTCGGGTTGGACGAGATTCGAAGGGCCCTGCGGCGAATCGAATCCGGCGTCGGAGACGCCGGCGACTTCGGCATCGTGGGCGACCGCTGGGACATCGAGGAGCGCGCGCTCGCACTCGTGCACCGGCTCGGTCTGGAACGAATCGTGCACGACGAAGGCGACTTCGACCGCACCGTGGGTGGCCTCTCCGGGGGAGAAACGATGCTGCTCGCCTTCACGGCACGGTTGCTCGACGAACCGGACGTGCTGTTGCTCGACGAACCCACCAACAATCTCGACGCGGAGGGACGCGCGCGACTGCAGGAGGCCCTCGACCGTTTCGCCGGCACCGTCGTCGTCGCCGGTCACGACCGCGACCTCCTCGACCGGATGGACACGATCGCCGAACTCCGCGACGGGCAACTCCGGCTGTTCGGTTGCCGATACAGCGAATACGAGCAGATCGTCGCTGCGGAACAGGAGGCGGCGCGTGCCGCCGTGCGCGACGCGCGCAACGACGTCCGGCGTCAAACACGAGATCTCGCAGCCGCGCAGGCGACCCTCGCGCAACGACAACGGTACGGACGCAAGATGTTCGAGCAGAAACGCGAACCGAAGATCATCATGGGTGCGCGTAAACGGCAGGCTCAGGAATCGGCGGGACGGTACCGCCGTGAACACGAGGCGAATCTCGACTCCGCGCGAGCGCACCTCGCACACGCGCAGGACGCCGTGCGCGACGACCGGGAGATTCGTGTCGACCTTCCGGAAACCACCGTGCATCCGGGTAGTCGCGTGGTGGAAGGGCCACTCGAGATCGTCGGACCGGAACGTATCGCTCTCGGCGGCCCCAACGGTTCCGGCAAGACGACACTGCTCGACCGCATCGTCGAGGCCGGCCCTCTTGTGCCGTTCGCGCTGCTCCCCCAGCGACTCGACATCTTCGACGACACGCTGTCGGTGGTGGAGAACGCAGAACAGCGGGCACCTCATCTGCCTCCACAGGAGATCAGGGCGCGACTGGCCCGGTTCCTGTTCCGGGGCAGCGACGGCGACGTGCCGGTCGGTGCGCTGTCGGGCGGAGAACGGCTGCGGGCCGCATTCGCGATCGTCCTCGCGGCAGATCCGCCGCCCCGCCTGCTGCTGCTCGACGAGCCGACCAACAACCTGGATCTGCCGAGCCTCGATCATCTGACGCAGGCGCTGCACGGATTCGCGGGCGCGCTCGTGGTCGTCTCGCACGACAAGCGGTTCCTCGACGACATCGGGATCACCCGGTCGGTCACACTGGGCACATGAGTGTCACGACCAACCCCGCCGACGGAATCCGTCTCTCGTACTCCATTGCCGGCTCGGACGAGAAGAACGCTCCCGATGTGATGCTCGTGCACGGGAGCGCGCTGTCCTCCTCGGTGTGGCGAGGTTTCGGCTACGTGCGCGCGCTCGGCGACCGGTACCGCCTGATCCTTCCGGACCTGCGTGGACACGGCCGCAGCGACACCCCGCACGAGCCCGACGCGTACGCGATGGATCGCATCGTCGGTGATCTGCTGGCCGTGCTCGACGCCGCGGACGTCGAGCGCGTGCACTACGTCGGGTACTCGTTCGGCGCGAGGGCGGGGCTGGCGCTGGCCCTGGCCGCTCCGGACCGGGTCGCCGGCCTGGTCCTGCTCGGCGGCAGCGCACGACCACAGCGCGGGGCGATGGACGCGATGTTCTTTCGCGGCTGCGTCGACGTGCTCGAGCGCGACGGCATGGAGGGTTTCGTCCGCGAGTGGGAACGACAGCGGCAGGAACCGGTGGACGCGGCCACGCGGGCGGCGTTCCTCGCGAACGACCCACTCGCGCTGGCCGCGTACTTCCGGCGCTCCGACCTCGAGCCCGGGATCGACGACGAGGCCCTCGCGGCACTCGATGTTCCGACGATCGCGGTCGCCGGGTCCGAGGACCACATGCGCGTGGACGACACCCGCGCGATATCGCGCTCGATCCCGGGCGCGCGTCTGGCCGTGCTGCGTGGGTTCGACCACGCGACGACGGTGGCGGCGCTACCGGAGGTTCTCTCCGTCATCGAGCCGTTTCTCGAGGCCCGGACCGTGCGCTGACCGGGCCTCGCGCTCAGCTCACGGCTGCGGGACGACGGGCAGCCATTGCTTCGCAGATGAGCGCCTTGACCGCGCGTTTCATCACTTCGACGGCGTCGGGCACGGGTAGACGCAGCACGTCGCGGAGCGAAACCCACATCGGCCACGTCGTGCTGATCGCGATCGAACTCTCGATCTGGCAGCGCACTTCGCTTCCCACACCGTCGAGTTCCCGCGCGAACAACACTTGCGCTTCGAACGCCGCCCGCTCGAAGTAGCGCAGACGATTGTGCTGGAGTTCCCGCGAGAACGGCGCCCGAATCTCCGACGATCGGGCGAACGGCGCAATGAATTCGAGCAGTTCGGCCCGCTGGCGGCAATACGCATCGATCCGCTCGGAGAGTGGCAACGACGGATCCACGGGCTCGTACGCGTCGTCCTGGCGCCGTAAGAGTTCGGCGCCGGTCGCCTCGAACAGCTTCTCGAGATCTCCGAAATGACCCCACAGGGACCGCAACGACACACCTGCGCGCGCCGCGATCTGCGCTCCTGTGGGTTTGAGTTCACCGGCACGGATCAACGCAATATGCGCGTCGATCACGGCCTGCCGCGTGCGTTCGGCACGCGCCGACCGCCCGTCGACATGGCCTGGTGGCCTGATTCCGGTGTCCATATCGTACGCGTACATCGCTCCCCCGATTTCCGCTCGATAACTATGTACCGGCCACTCCCCTCGTCGGTGGCCGGATTGTTGTAGTGCCGAGAATAGACGACACGCCGGGCGAATTTGAGAATGCCCGACGTGTCGTTATCGAAACCAGCGAAATTACCTGGACAGCAATCCCTTCGCGATGTGCGTCACCTGAATCTCGTTGCTCCCCGCGTAGATCATCAGTGATTTCGCATCGCGGGCGAGCTGCTCCACGCGGTACTCGGCCATATAGCCGTTTCCGCCGAACAACTGCACCGCCTCCATCGCGACATCGGTCGCGGCGCGCGACGAGTAGAGCTTCATCGCCGATGCCTCGGACAGGCTCACAGGCTTCCCGGCCTCTGCGCGTTCGATGGCACTGAACACCATGTTCTGCACGTTCACCCGCGCGATCTCCATCTCCGCGAGCTTGAGCTGGATCAGCTGGAACCGGCCGATTTCGCTGCCCCAGAGCTTGCGCGACTTGGAGTACTCGACACACAGCTTCAGGCACTGCTCGATGATGCCCAGCGACAGGTACGCGATCCCGATGCGTTCTGCCGCGAACGATTCCTTCGCGCTGTCCTTGCCGTCGCTCTTGCCGCTGTCCTCGGTCTCCCCGAGGAGTCGGTCCCGGGTGATGCGCACATTGTCGAAGAACAATTCGCCGGTGGGCGAGGAGTTCATGCCCATCTTCTTGAACGGCGGGCTCTGGGTGAGCCCCTCCATTCCCTTGTCGAGCACGAACGCGAGCACTTTGCGATCGCGCCGGTCGACGGAGGGGTTTCCTTCGTCGAGCTTCGCGTAGACGATGATGACGTCGGCGTACGGCCCGTTGGTGATGAACGTCTTCTGTCCGTTGAGGATGTAGTCGTCACCGTCCCGGCGGACCGTGGTCTTCATTCCGCCGAAGGCGTCCGAGCCGGAATCGGGTTCGGTGATCGCCCACGCGCCGACCTTCTCGAAGGTCACGAGTTCGGGCAGCCACCGCTTCTTCTGTGCGAGCGTTCCGCGGCTGCGAATCGTACCGGCGGTAAGACCCAGGCTGACACCGAGAGACGCCACGAGACCGAGACTGACCCCCGCGATCTCGATGTTGAGCAATGCCGCCATTCCGGGAGAACCGCCCATGCCGCCCGATCCGGACGACTTCTCACCCGATTCTTCCTTCGCGAGTGCCCGTTCGAGCGATTCCCGAGCCATCTCGTCGATGCCGAACGTCGAGTACAACTTGCGAATGATGTCGTAGGGCGGCAACTCACCCGACTCGAGCCTGTCGACATGCGGACGGAGTTCCTTCTCGATGAATCCGCGCAGTGCATCGCGGAACATGAGGTCTGTATCTGACCACTCGTACATCTCCGAAATATAGAACACGTTCCGGTTTCTGTATATGCTCCGCATCGTCGGCAGCCTCTCCGAAACCCACCCGGACGGCGGGTAGCCGGGGTTACTGTTTCGTCCCGAACACGCTGCCGGGGAGGTCTCGAAGTGGATGTCGTGGCACTTCACATGAGCGACGGATTGATCGATCCGCGCGCCTCCGTCTTGTTCTATGTCGTGGCAGCGATCGGTGTGTGCCTTGCCGCCTGGTGCGCACGCAGCGATCTCCACGTGCGGACAGTGCCCTTCGCCGCGCTGGTCACGGCGCTGATCTTCGCTCTGCACACGGTTGCCGTCCCGATCCTGCCCGGCGTGAGCGGGTACGTCGTCGGGGCGGCGATCGCCGCCATCCTGCTCGGCCCCTTCGTCGGCGCCCTGAGTATGGCCATCGTGCTCACCGTGCAGGCGTTCGTCTTCGCGGACGGTGGGCTTTCCGCACTCGGTGCGAACGTCACCAACATGGCGCTCGCCGCGGTCGCCGCCGGATTCGTGGTCGCGGTGGCCGCGCGGGCACTTCTTGTGCGTCGCGAGGTTCGCTCGCCGCTCCTGACGCCGGCGCTCGTGTCCCTCGCCGCAGGATTCGTCTCCGTGTTCGCCGCGACCGCAAGTTTCGTCGTCGAATACGCGCTGGGAGGAGCCACCGCCACGCCCGTGGAGAACGTGGCGTACCTGTTCGCGGTGCACATCCCGGTCGCGCTCGTCGACGGGTTGGTGACTGCCCTCGTGGTCGTCGCCGTGACCCTGGTCCACCCGGCGTCCGTCTTCCTGTTGCGAGACCAGTCCCTAGCGGCCCGCCCCGCCGCACATCCGCGCGGGGTGTTGCTCGCCGGGCTGGCATTCGCAGCACTGGTGATCGCGGGCCTCGTCTCCCCGCTCGGTGCGTCCGGGCCCGATGCACTGGAAGCGGCGACTCTGCGGGGGTGCACACGGGGCCCGGACACCGATACCGGCGAATGCATGGCACGCCGGGTCGAAGAACACCGCTTCGCCGGGAGTGCGCTCGCCGGGTACACGGTCGGCGATCGGCCCGGATCCGCCGGCGTCGCGGCACTGATCGGGACTCTGGGCACCTTCGTCGTCGCGGGTGTCTGTTTCCGGGTCCTCGCGCCGCGGGAGGAAAAGCGCACCATGGCAAGTGCTGCGTGAGCGACTGCCCCTACCCGGGTTCCGGGGTCAGCACGAACACGGGCAGCGTCCGGTCGGTCCGGCGCGCGTACAGGTCGTAGTTGGGCCACGTCTTCAGCAACTCGGGCCACAACCGTTCGCGCTCTTCACCTTCGGCGACCCGCACCGACACCGGAGTCCGGTGACCCTCGAACAGCACGACCGCCTCGTCTGCCTCGCTCAGATTCAGCGCCCAGACCGGAGGCTTGGGGTGGCCCCAGTTCGAGCCGACGACGAGCCAGCCGCCGTCGTGCGGCACGCACAGCAGCGGAGTGGTGTGTGGCTCACCGGTTTTCCGTCCCCGCACCGTCAGCGCCAGCGACGGCAAGTCCGCGATCTTCAGGAGCGTGAACTTTCCACGGGTGACGCGCTGAATCGTCTTGTCCACGGCAATGATCGGGCGTGAGTAGTTCGGGAGCCAGGGCAGCGCACCGATCCGGATGGCGACCGGACGGAAGGGATTCACGGCGCTACCCTTCCCAGCCGGCCAGCACGGTACGTGCGGCGGTGACGACGGCCAGTGGCTGATCGATCATGGGATGGTGGCCCGCCGCAGGAAGTTCGACCATGAGAGTGTCCGGGCCGAGTTGCCGGCGGATCTTCGCAGCGAGCGCGTCGTCGACGATGCCGTGCTCGCTCCGGAAATAGGCCAGCCGCGATCGGGGCGTCATGTTCTCGAGGCTGCCGCGTCCCTCGCGACCCATCCGGAGATTGTCGAACTTCCACGACCACCCGCCTTCGACCTGCTTCAAGGATTCGCGAGCGATGTGTTCCAGGACGAAAGGCTCGGCTGTGTCCTGCGGTGGGACGAGGCGGAACCGCGCCACCGCCGCCTCCACCGACGGATACACCTTCGGCGGACCGGCATTCGCGGCGATCTTGGCTCGCATCTCGAGTTCTTCGGGAGTCATGTCGCGGATCGGGGAATCGAGGATGATCACACCCCCGAGCCGGTCGCCGTGGAAATGCGCGGTCGCGAAGGACACGATCCCGCCCATGCTGTGCCCGAGCAGCACCGGGCGTCCGGTTATCCCCCCTGCTGCCGCTGCGGCAAGCACCTCTGCGGACCACGCCTCCAGAGAGTAGTGCTCACGGTGGGTGCTGTCCCCGTGTCCGCTGAGATCGAGCGCGACCACTCGGCGTCCCCGGGCCAGTTGCGGTCCGATGTGGTCCCACCAGCCGGAATGCGCCATGCCGCCGTGCACGAGCACCACACCGGGGCCCCCCGCTTCACCCCACGCGCGATAGGCGATGGTCGCACCGTCGACATCGACGGTGCCCTTGTCGACGGGTGTCGCGAGAGCGTCGACAAACCAACCGGGAGCAGCTTCGTTATCGATCATCGTCCGAACTTATGCGAGATGTGACGCCGGTGAGCATTCGGGCCAGCATTTCGATTCGCGGATCCTCCAGTTCGGGCTGGGGATGCACGATCGACGACACCGCCTCGCCGTCGAACATGTGCACGAGCGAGAACAGGACCAGATCGAACTGCGCAGGCGGCAACCGATCTGCGACCGGCAGCGACCTGCCGAAGTCGGCGATCTGCGCGTGGTAGCGGGCGGCCATCGGAGAGAGGTGATCACGCAGTGCCGGATCGGTGCGGGCCGCGCCGAGAAGTTCGTACCACGCGGAATTCATCGGCGCCCGGCATGCGCGGCGCAACAACAGCAGGCAGGTACGCACCACGTCGACGGTGGTATCGGCACCGCTGCGTTCCTCGAGGCGGCCGAGCACCGCGAGTCCCGCCCGGAAGTTCACGAACTGGCGTTCGCTCACCTCTTCGGCAGCCGCGACCATCAGGTCGAGGCGCGTGGGGAAGTGCCGGAAAACCCCGCCCGACGACACTCCCGAACGACGGCACACCTCCCCGATGGTCGTGGAGGTGTAACCGCGTTCGGCGAGTGAGGCGATCGTCGCGTCGAGGATCCGGCCGATCGTTTCCTCGCGTCGTTCCTTCTGGGTGCGCCGGGGCAGACGCTCACCGTGCAGGACGGGCACTCCTACCCCACCGACGCCTCCGTCGTCCGTACCGGTGCGGGACCGCGCTCCTCCACACCCGCCTTCAGGAAGCGGCCGGTGCCGACGGTGCGCCCGTATCCGTCCACGAACTGCCCGTCACGGAAGACGACCTTGCCCGCCACAGCGGTCGCGGTGACCGCCCGGTCGTTGCGGTTGACCATCCGCCGCAGTCCGCCGAATTGTTCCAGCGGCGCTTCGTGATACCGGTCCGTGTCCTCGTCGAGGCCGGCGGGATCGATGACGACGAAGTCGGCACGGTCGCCGATCCGCAGATGTCCGGCGTCGATCCCGTAGAAGTCCGCGAGTTCTCCGGTGAGCTTGTGGACAGCGGTGTGCAAGGGCAACACCGGCTTTCCGCGTTGCTCACCTTCGTGGATTCGTCGCAGCAGGCAGATGCCGAAGTTGTAGAACGCCATGTTGCGCAGGTGTGCACCGGCGTCGGAGAAACCGAGGGTGATGCCTTCCGTCCGGATGAGCCGGTCGGCCACCGCGGGTCGATCGTTGGCGATCACGGTGTGCCAGCGGAATTCCCGGCCGTATTCCACGACGAGGTCGAGGAACGTGTCCACCGGGTGGAGCTTCCGTTCCCGCGCGACGTCACCGATGGACCGGCCGACGAGCGACTCGTCGGGGCATTCCACGATGCGGGTGTCGTCGAAGTCCCGGTGCCAGACCCTCGGCGAGAACTTCTTCTCGAAATCACGACGGAACCAGCGGCGATAGGCCTCGTCGCGCAGCAGGTCGTTGCGCCCCATCTCCTCCTGGAGATGCAGTGCCGCCCGCCCCGAACCGAACTCCTCGAATACGACGAGATCGATCCCGTCGGAATAGACCTCGAAGGTCGTCGGCAGGTGCTGCCAGCGGAACGCGCCCTTACCGATCTTGTTGGCCGCGTACGCGATCGGGCCGAAGATTCGATTGACCCACCGCTCCGCCTTGGTGTCGGCCGCTGCGAGGACGGAGGTCTTCATCGGCTTGCGCCCGAGTCCGGTGCTCGCCGCCGCGAAGAACGCCACGTCGTACTTCGTGTTGAGATTGGGGACGGCCTGCAGCACACGTCCACGCCTGCGCAGGATCCTGTGCAGGCGACGGAATTCCGACCACGAGGCATGCGTCGAGGGCAATGTGCGGGAGCGGTAGCGGTCGCCGTCCATCTTGTCCCACGGATTCGTCATCGTGGAGACGCCGAGGAAACCCGCGTCCAGAGCCTCCGATACCCGCGCGTCGATCGCGGCGAGTTCGTCGCGGGTCGGCCGATTGGCACCGTCCGTCGAACGCCCCAGACCCATCACCGAGGCACGGATGTCCGAGTGTCCGACGAATGCGGTGATGTTGGGGCCGAGCGGCAGTTCGTTGAGGGTATCGATGTACTCACGCGGCGAGTTCCACGTCTTGGAGCGCTCGAGTGCCGCGAGCACGTGTTCGCGGGGCAGCGCCTCCACGCGGCTGAACAGGTCGGCGGCGTCGACGGGCGGAACGTACACCGTGGAGATCGAGCAGTTTCCCATCAGCACCGTGGTGACGCCGTGTCGCACCGACTCGGGCAGACCCGGGCCGACGAGCACCTCGGCGTCGTAGTGCGTGTGCGTGTCGACGAAGCCCGGCATGACCCAGCGGCCGGCCGCCTCGACCACCTCGGTGCCGGCCCCGACGGGCAGGTCGTCCGACGTCACCGCAGCGACGACACCATCTCGGATACCGAGGTTGCGGACGGCTCCGGGCGAACCCGTTCCGTCGAACCACAGGCCGCCGCGCACGACGACATCGAAATCCTCGTTCTTGTGATCCACACCACTCATGCGGCCGAGTGTAACCCCAAATAGAGGTTGCGCACTCTCCAAATCCCGATGTGCTCCCCCGGGACCCCACTCACCCCCGATAGGCTGCGGAAATGACCTCGTTCCCCGACCTCGACGCGACTCCGGTTCTCGTCGTCGATACCGATGTCCTCGACCGCAACGTCACGCGGATGGCGCAGTCGGCCGACGCGCGCGGGCTTCACCTGCGACCGCACGTCAAGACACACAAGTGCGTCGAGATCGCTCGGCGTCAGCTCGCCGCGGGTGCCTGTGGGCTGACGGTGGCGACGGTGTCCGAGGCCGAGGTATTCGCGGACGCGGGTGCCGACGACCTCTTCGTGGCGTACCCCTTGTGGGTGGACGCCGCCCGCGGCGCGCGGCTTCGGGCACTCGCCGCACGCGTCCGGCTCACGGTCGGGGTCGAGTCCACCGCCGGCGTCCGGGCACTCGCGGCGCATGCCGGCACCGGCGTCGGCGTGCTCGTCGAGATCGACAGCGGGCATCACCGCACCGGAGTTCCTCCCGAGCGGGCCGGCGCCGTCGCCGCGTCCGCCCGCGACGAAGGCCTCGAGGTACACGGCGTCTTCACCTTTCCCGGTCACTCGTATGGTCCGGGCGTTCCGCCGGTGGCCGCCGCCGAAGAATCGGTTGCGCTCGCGGCCGCGGCCGCCTCGCTGCGCGCAGTGGGCATCGAACCGGCGGTGATCAGCGGCGGCTCCTCACCCACGGTGATGATCGAGGCCCCGACCGAAGCCACGGAATTGCGGCCGGGCGTATACGTCTTCGGCGATGCGCAGCAACTCGAACTCGAGGCGATCACCGAGCAAGACCTCGCGCTCACCGCGCTCGCGACGGTGGTCTCGGCACGCGGCGATGTCGTGGTCCTCGACGCCGGGAGCAAGATTCTCGGTGCCGACCGGGCGTCGTGGGCAACCGGATACGGCCGTATTCTGGGGACGCCCGATGCCCGGATCGTCGCGCTGTCCGAACACCACGCCACCGTGCAGTGGCCGGGTCACACCTCCCCGCCCGCGCTCGGTGAGCGGGTGCGAGTGGTGCCGAACCACGCATGCAACGCCGTGAACCTGGTCGACGAGTTGGTGGCGGTCTCCGGCGACGCGGTGGTCGGCAGGTGGCCGGTCGCAGCGCGGGGATGCACCACCTGACCCGTCCGCCGTTCACCGTTACGCTCCGTGGATGCCACCACTGAATCCCGACTTGAGCGGACGGGTCTTCCCTGCGACGTCGTATCTCGTCGGACGCGAGAAAACCCGCGAGTTCGCTCGTGCCGTGCGATCGAAGAACCCGATCCACCACGATGTCGATGCCGCTCGTGCCGCAGGTTTCGCGGACGTCGTCGCACCGACCACCTTCACCACCGTCGTCCAGAGCCCGGCGGTTGTGCAACTTCTGGAAACTCCGGGCACCGGCCTCGAGCTACATCGGACGGTGCACGGCTCGGAGAAGATCGAGTATCACCGCCCGATCGTCGCCGGCGACGAGCTGGCCACCACACTCACCATCACCGACGTCACCGAACGCGCCGGCAGTTCCATCCTCGCCACGGTGTGCGAGATCCGGGATACCGCCGGGGATCCGGTCGCCACGATCACATCGACACTGCTGCACCGGGGAGACGACGCATGACGCGGAGCACGGCACCACGTTTCGACGATCTCGAACTCGGGGCGATCGTCGCGAAGTCGGACCTGAAGGTGACTCGGGCGGATCTGGTTCGCTACGCGGGCGCGTCGGGCGACTTCAACCCGATCCACTTCGACGACGCGGTCGCCGCCGGGGAAGGCCTGCCCGGCGTGCTGTGCCAGGGAATGCTGACAGCGGCACTGGGACTGCAGGCCGTCGTCGACTGGGCCGGGGATCCGACCTCGGTGATCTCGTACGAAGCGCGCTTCACGCGGCCGGTCGTCGTCGACCCGCTGGACGGGGCCGACCTGTCGATCTCCGCGAAGGTCGCCCGCCTCGACGACGTGGAGCGTGTGGCACGCGTCGACATCACCGTGTCGGCAGCGGGCCGGACGGTCCTCGGGAAGACGCAAGCCCGCATCCGTTTCTCGTCCTGACCCGGCAGAATCGCGCGCGCCGCGAGAGGATGTACGACGTGACCAGAACTCTCCTGGCTCGGCTCGCCGTCACCGCTGTGGCGGTGCCCCTCGTGGCGTGCGCGTCGCCGTCCACTCCCGCGATCGACGAGGAACCCACCCGGGCGAGCACCGCCACGGCCGAGTCGCCGGCACCCGACGCGGGCGACCCGCGTGTCACCGGAACCGTCGCATCCGGGCTCGAGACTCCGTGGGGGATCGCGTTCCTGCCCGGCGGTTCCGCGCTGGTGACCGAACGGGACTCGGGGCGGGTACTCGATATCGCCCCCGACGGCACCGTCCGCGAGGTGGGCCGCATCGGCGATGTGGTCGCGCAGGGTGAATCGGGGTTGCTCGGCATCGCGGTCTCCCCAACCTTCGACGCCGACGGCCTCGTCTTCCTGTACGCGACGACCGGCGCGGACAACCGCATCCTGCGCGCCGTCTACGACGGCACGGCCCTGTCGGAACCGTCCGTGATCGTCGACGGCATTCCCGCGGCCCGGATCCACGACGGCGGACGGCTGGTCTTCGGTCCGGACGGCATGTTGTACGCCGCGACGGGTGAAGCCGGTGACGCCGAACTCGCTCAGGACCCCGCGTCGCTCGGCGGCAAGATCCTCAGGATCACGCCGGACGGCGCGCCCGCTCCGGGCAACCCCGATCCCGCATCGCCGGTCTATTCGCTCGGCCACCGCAACGTGCAAGGACTCGCGTTCGACGGACCGGGCCGCCTGTGGGCGTCGGAGTTCGGCCAGAACGACGTCGACGAGCTGAATCTCGTCACGCCCGGAGCGAACTACGGCTGGCCCGACGTGGAAGGGACCGGCGGCGCTCCGGAGTTCGTCGACCCCGTCACGACCTGGCCGGTATCCGACGCCTCCCCGTCCGGGCTCACCTTCGCCGACGACCGGCTCTGGATGGCAGCCCTCCGCGGAGAAAGACTGTGGAGCATCACGATCCGGCCGGACGACACGGTGGACGCGCGGGAATTCTTCGTCGGCGAGTACGGACGGCTCAGGACCGTCGCCGCCGCGCCGGACGGTTCGCTGTGGTTGACCACCTCGAACCGCGACGGCCGCGGGCAGCCCGGCGACGACGACGATCGCATCCTGCGCGTCGAAATATCCTGAGACGGATCAGGGAACGAGTACGACGACCGTTTCGGCGACCAGCGCCGGCTTGGTTCCGCCCTCGACCTCGACGGTGTAGTTCACCACCAGATTCGCGCCTTTCGCGGTGCGTTCGAGCGACGTGAACTCGGCGCCGGCACGAATCCTCGAACCGACGGGCACCGGAGCGGGGAAACGCACCTTGTTCGCGCCGTAATTGATCTTCATCGTCACGCCGTCGAGTGAGAAGATCTTCGCGCCGAGGACCGGCAGCAGCGACAAGGTCAGATACCCGTGTGCGATCGTCGTGCCGTACGGGCCGTTCTTCGCCTTGTCCGGATCGACGTGGATCCACTGGTGATCACCGGTGGCGTCGGCGAACAGGTTCACGCGCTCCTGGGTGATCTCCATCCACTCACTGTGGCCGAGGTCCTCCCCGACCGCCTTCTCGACCTCATCGATTCCGTGGAAAACTCGCATTTGTGCTCCTGTTCGGGTAGTTGTGGCGGTCAATGCCCGGTCCGCCTGAGGGTGACGCGATACGTGTAGTGCTCCGGCAGAAAGTAACTCACCGACAGCTCCGCCGGTAGTCCCTCGGCGTTCGAGTACAGGCGGTCCACTCTCAGCAGCGGATGCCCTACCGCACAGTTCAACTCGGCCGCGACCTGCTCGGATGCCGATGCCACGGTGATCGACTGTGCGGCTTCGACGATCGGGCTGTCGAGATGAGGCTCGAGCAGGCCGATCACGGTGTTACGGCTCGACGCGCCCGCCCGCAACGCCGGTGCGTCCAGCACGTGCGCCGCGATCTCGTCGGGGAGATGAATGGTGGTGAGCACGAAAGGGGTGGCCCCGTGCACCCGCCGGAGCACGACCGAGTAGAGCAGATCGGTGTCGAGCCGCAACCGGCTCGCCGCATCGATGTCGACTCCCCTGTGTAGCGGGGTGACGATCTCCATGACGGTGTCGGCGGACAACGCGAGGAGGTCCTCGATCGACCCGAGTTGCCGCCGGTAACGCCTGCCCGACTCGTCCGCGAACGTGCCACGCCCCGGGACGCGGTAGACGATGCCGTCCGCCACGAGATCCTGGAACGCACGCCGAACCGTCTGCCTGCTCACCCGGTGCTGCTCGGCCAATTCGGCTTCGGTAGGCAGGCGCGTCCCGTTGCTGTACCGGCCGGCTTCCACCTCGTCCCGTAGCCGACGGGCGAGCTGCGCGTAGGCCGGTTCCGTCCCTCGTGCTCTGCCGTCCATGACCGCCGATCCCGGTGGTACCGGTCAGATTCCGCCGCGGGCCACGAGTTGGCTCGCGATCACGTTGCGCTGGATCTCGTTGGTCCCCTCACCGACGATCATCAGGGGTGCGTCACGGAAGTAGCGTTCGACGTCGTACTCGGTCGAGTACCCGTAACCCCCGTGGATGCGCACCGCGTTCAGGGCGATCTCCATCGCAATCTCCGAGCAGTACAGCTTCGCCATGCCTGCTTCCATGTCGCATCGTTCGCCGCTGTCGTACTTTTCCGCCGCATAGCGGGTGAGTTGCCGAGCTGCGGTCAGTTTGGTGGCCATGTCGGCGAGGTAGTTGCCGATCGACTGGTGTTTCCAGATGGGCACCCCGAAGCTCTCGCGATGTTGCGCATAGGCCAGCGAATCCTCGAGTGCCGCGGCCGCAACACCGAGCGCGCGGGAGGCGACCTGCAGACGGCCGGTCTCGAGGCCCTTCATCATGTGTCCGAAACCTTTGCCCGGGTCGCCTCCGAGGATCGCCTCGGCCGGAATCCGGTAGTTGTCGAAGCTCAGTTCGCACGACTCGACGCCCTTGTAGCCGAGTTTCGGCAGATCCCGTGAGACCGTCAGGCCGGGGCCGTGTTCGACGAGAACGACGGAGATGCCCTTGTGCCGCGGGGTGGCCTGCGGATCGGTCTTGCACAACAGCGCGATCAGCCCCGCACGTCGCGCATTGGTGATCCAGGTCTTCGCGCCGTTGATCACCAGATCGTCGCCGTCGCGCTTCGCGGTGGTCGTCATCGCCTGGAGGTCGGAGCCACCGCCCGGTTCGGTGAGCGCCATCGTCGCGCGGATCTCTCCGGTGGCAAGCTTGGGCAGGTACCTGCGCTTCTGCTCCTCGGTGCCGTACAGCGCAAGCAGTTTCGCCACGACCGTGTGGCCGCCCATCGCGCCCGCAAGACTCATCCAGCCGCGCGAGAGTTCCTCGGTCACCTGCACGTAGCAGGGCATCGACACCGGGGATCCGCCGTACTCCTCGGGTACCGCGAGGCCGTAGATGCCGATCTGCTTCATCTGCTCGATCCAGCGTTCCGGGTACTCGTTGGCGTGCTCGACTTCCTGCACGGTGGGCTTGACCTCGCGGTCGACGAAGTCGCGGACCGTCTCGATCAGAAAAGTCTCTTCGTCGTTCAGAGTGCTCACGCGGATCCTTCGATCGGTGCCGGGTGGCGACCCGACCAAACTTTGTACGGCCATTTTGTTGACCACGCGTAGCCGTGTCAATGCCTGCCCCTTCGAATCCGCCCGAAATTCCAGAGTTTTCAGCAATACGTGTGGCTGCATCTGCCTATAACTCTGGCGCAGCACCCCACAATGGCCGTACATTCACCGCGTTCCCCGCTGTCCCGAAATCCACGAGGTTCTCCGTGACGTCCGAGCCACACTCTTCCGGCGGCGAGCAGCGCCCGTCGCACCCTGTCGAAAGCCGGAGCCTGACATGACCACGAATCCCGTTTCTGTCGGCGGCCCATATTTCGACGAACTCACCGTCGGCCGCGTCTTCGACACCGCACCCGCAGTCACCCTCACCGACGGACTCGCGGCGACCCACCAAGCGATCCTCGGCGACCGGTTCCGTCTTCCCCTCGACCGGCACCTCTCGACCGCGGTCGCGGGCGGCGCTCTCGCACACGCCGGTTTCGTCACCGACATCGCGATCGGCCAGTCGACGCTGGTGACGCACCACGTCAAGGCCAACCTGTTCTACCGAGGATTGCGTTTCCACCGATTCCCCTTCATCGGCGACACGCTCTACACGACCACCGAAGTAGTGGGCCTGAAAGAGAATTCGGCGAAGCCGGGTCGTCGACCCACCGGCCTGGCGGCGCTGCGCGTGAACACCGTGGACCAGGACGGCAGGACAGTGCTCGATTTCTACCGATGTGCGATGCTGCCGTTGAGCGAGACTCCAGATCCCGGCCGGATCGTCCACGCGGAAGACCTGTCCGTAATCGGACCTCGGGACCAGCCGATCTGGTCCTCACCCGGCAACTGGGACCTCGATCTGTATCGGAGTCGAGTTCCCGGAACCCATTTCGATCCCGCGCTCGCCGGCGCCGTGCTGCGATCGAGTGGAGACGTCGTGTCCGGTGCACCCGAACTCGCGCGCCTGAGCCTGAATATCGCTGCGACACACCATGACGAGCGTGTCGGGTCGGCGGGGCGACTGGTGTACGGCGGGCACACGATCGGGATCGCACTGTCCCAGGCGACGCGTGCACTGCCGAATATGGTGACCGTGCTCGGGTGGCGGTCGTGCGACCACACCGGTCCCGTGCACGAGGGCGACACCCTCACCAGCGACCTGCACGTCGAGTCCGCCGAACCGCTCCCACAGGGCGGAGGTGTGCTCGCACTGCGGTCTCTCGTGTACGCACAACGTGCGACCACCGAGCCGGCGCCCGTCCTGGATTGGCGTTTCACCGTCCTTATGGCCTGACCGGTCACGGAGGGGTCAGTCGGCGCGGATCTCGTCGATCAAGCCCCACGCCAACGCGCGATCCGCGTCCAGCGGCAGCGCCGTGACGAACAGATGCATCGCGCGCCACCGCCCGATGCGACGGGGAATGCTCACCGTGCCGCCTGCTCCAGGGATCAGCCCCATCGACACTTCGGGAAGCCGGAACACCGTCGCCGGATGGGCCACCACTCTGCCCGCGAACGCCGGAATCTCGATGCCGGCACCGACGCAGTGACCGTGCAGACGCACCTCGATCCGGTCTGCGAGCTGCGCGACGACTCGTCCCGCGCCCCCGCGGGTACGGATCAGGTGCGCGGTCGCCGCGTCAGGGGTGCGCCCGAACTCGTCGAGGTCTCCGCCCGCGCAGAACGACGGTCCCGCGCCGTCGAGGACGACACGCTCGATGCTCTCGTCCATCAGCGGCAACCGGAGCGCGTCGACCAATGCGTCGCGCAACTGCGTCCCGTACGCGTTGCGCCGTTCCGGGCGATTGAGCGTCACGTGCAGCGTCACGCCGTCGCGCACGAGGAGCACGGGATCCCCGGACGCGGGCGGGGGCAGCGGGCGGAGTCCCCGGTCGTCGAGCCACCGGGCGAACTCGGGTCCGCTCTGCAGCGTGGAATATCCCAGTGACTCGACATCGAGCGCGCCGGATACCGCAAGGGTGTCGGCGGTGCGCAACACCTGCCGCAACACCAGCGCCGCGAGCGGATTGTCTGTCACGGCGTCGAGCACGGTTGCGGCGCTCGCGCCGGGATCGGGCGTGCCGACCACCGTCGTCGTGACCGGATCGGGGCCGGTGGCATATGTGAGGTCGAGCGCGCCGAGCAATGGGGACAAGGCGCCGGAATCGAGCGGCACCGTCGCCCGGCCGACCAGCAGTCGATCGGACATCGCGGCCCGGTGAGCCGCCCGCTCGAGCACCGACGCGGGGACATCGTCGAGGTCGACGATCAGCATCGGACGGTCGGCCGCGCCCCCGTCCGCGAAGAAAGGCTCGTCGGCTGCCCCGTCCGCGAGATCGGCAACGGAAATCGTGACGGCTGTCGTCGGGTCCATATGTTGTGCCTTCACGCTCGACTCCGGCCCCCTCGCGTTGGAATGTAGCATCACGCTCATGTCCTCCTCTTCCGCCGGCGACCCGGTCAGGGACTGGGCGGAGAGCGGAATTGCTTCTCTCACGGGGAGAGTCGACGGCCCTCCTTTGATCCCACCGGGCCGGGCGGCAACCACGGCGAGGGAACTGACGGCACGGATCGCGTCCGCGACCGCCGGTTCGGTACAACTCGACGGCGCCCACCTGCTGTCCGAGCGTGCCGCATTCACCGGCGCCCGCAGGGCCGGCGCCACGTCGGTGGGCGGCGCGTGCCGACTGTTGCCCACCGCAGACGGGTGGGCAGCGGTGTCGTGCGCACGTCCCGGCGACCCCCTGCTCCTGGGCGCCCTCGTCGGCGCCGACGTGGCCGACGACCCGTGGCCCGCCGTCACGGCCTGGGTCGCCGGCCACACCGGCGCCGAACTCGCCGACCGCGCGGAACTGCTCGGCATCGCCGCCGGACCGGTGACGCCGCCCACCGGTACGCCGCCCGTACCACTGGAACCACGGCAGGTCGACGGACTGCTCGTCGTCGATTTCAGCGCTCTGTGGGCCGGTCCGCTGTGCGCTCACGTGCTGGGACTGGCGGGGGCGCGCGTCGTGAAGGTCGAGACGCCCGACCGGCCCGACGGAGCACGACGCGGCAACTCCGAGTTCTATCGCTTGCTGCACGGCGGCCACGAGTCGGTGGTGCTGGACCCGTCCGACGACCGGCAACGCCGGGAACTGGCCGCCCTGGTCGATGCTGCGGACATCGTCGTCGAGGCGTCGCGTCCCCGCGCCCTCGCCGGTTTCGGGCTCGACGCCGAAACAGTGGTGGCGCGCGGCGGCACGTGGGTGTCGATCACCGCGCACGGTCGCGGGTCGATGCGCGTCGGCTTCGGTGACGATGTCGCCGGAAGCGCCGGATTGCTCGCCCACGACGCGCACGGTCCGGTCTTCGTGGGCGATGCGCTGGCCGATCCCCTCACCGGCCTGACCGCCGCAACCCTTGCACTGTCGGCCCCCGCAGACGGGTCCGGTGTGCTGTGGGACGTGTCGATGTCGGCCGTCGTCGCGGCGACTCTGAACGCATCGCATTCTCCTGCACCGCAGGCATATCGGCGCGGCGGCCGGTGGTGGGTGGACACGGGTCCGGCCCCCGTGGAGATCGTCCCGCCGCGCCCACGCGAACCGCACGGGGAAGCCGCTCGCTCGGGACGGGACACCGCACAGCTACTGGGCGAACTGGGGATCCGGCGATGACGCCGCTGATGCTGCGCGATGTCGAACTCGGCGGCGTTCCCGGTTCGGCAGTGGTGATCCGGGACGGGGTGATCGCCGAGGTGGGGGTCGGACTCGAACCGACCGGGAACATCGACGTGATCGACGGCGCCGGCGGAGCACTCGTACCGGGCCTGCACGACCACCACATCCACCTGCACGCAACGGCTGCCGAACGGTCGTCGGTGCGCTGCGGACCCCCGCATGTTCGTACCCCCGACGACCTCGCACGAGTGCTGCGGACGGCACCGGGTGACTCGGTCCGTGGAGTCGGATACTTCGAATCCGTAGCGGGGGAGCTCGATTCCGAGGCTCTCGACCGGATGCACGCGCGGCGCCCTGTGCGGGTGCAGCATCGCAGCGGCGCGCTCTGGGTCCTGAACTCCGCGGCCGCGGCGCTCGCCGGACTCGACGCCGCCGACCATCCCGGCGTCGAACGGTACGGCGACGGGCGCCCGACGGGACGCGTGTGGCGGGCCGATACGTGGCTACGCGACCGGTTGCCGCCGACCGCGCCGCCCCCGCTCGACGCGATCGGCGCTCAGCTCGCGGCGTACGGGATCACCGGTCTCACCGACGCGACACCGGACCTGTCACCGAGTTCGCTCGCGGCTCTGGTGGACGCGCACGGAGGCGGTGCGCTCCCCCAGCGCCTGCATCTTCTCGGTGCACCGGCCGGATTCGTCTCCCCCAGCGGCACTCTGAGCTCCGGTCCCTACAAGATCGTGCTCGCCGACTCCGGGCTCCCCGACCTCGACGTGCTCGCCGAGACGATCCGGGACGTGCACGCCGCCGGGCGCGCGGTCGCGGTGCAC
This sequence comes from Rhodococcus sp. NPDC060084, assembly GCF_042730335.1. NCBI lineage: Bacteria > Bacillati > Actinomycetota > Actinomycetes > Mycobacteriales > Nocardiaceae > Rhodococcus > Rhodococcus sp. NPDC060084. The sequence continues at coordinate 57,156 of NZ_JBHWWX010000014.1, read as the reverse complement.
TGTGTGAGCAGAGAAGCGTTCGCAATCCTGCTCGCCGCCTTCGCCGAGGTGGGTGCCCGTCCCGGCGACCGGATCGAGCACGGTGCTCTCATACCCCCCGAATCGATCGACGATCTGCGCCGGCTCGGCCTGCGGGTCGTGTCGCAGCCCGGGTTCCTCTCCGATCGTGGCGACAGCTACCTGCGCGACGTGGATCCCCGGGACCGCGGCGACCTGTATCGATGCCGCAGCCTGCTCGACGGGGGCGTACCTCTCGCGCTGTCGAGCGACGCCCCGTACGGGCCGCTCGACCCGTGGGCCATCATCGCAGCCGCCACGACACGGACGACGGAGTCGGGTGCGGTCCTCGGCCACTCCGAGATTCTCGATCCTTCCCAGGCGCTCGCCGGGTTCCTCTCGGCCGCAGACGATCCGGGCGGGAAGCCGAGGACGATCCGGGTCGGGCAACCCGGAGATCTGGTGCTCCTCCACGCTCCTCTCGCCGACGTTCTCGCAGCGCCGTCGTCATCAGCGGTGCGCACCACCGTCATCGGCGGCCGTGTCGTGCACGGATGATGCCGGAAGGCGCGGGGAGTCGTCAGGTCGTCAGGACACGGTCCAGGTGTGGGGACCGTCGAGGAGTTGCTGGAGGTCTGCCGGCGCTTCGGCTTTCGCCCGCGCCACCTGGTCGCGCGCACCGTCGTCGTATGCCGGCCGCTGTCCTGCTCGCACGATTCCGGTGACCGTGTACTCGAGGTTCTGGTCCGACAGTCGCGACAGGGCGTAGGCGTACTCGAGGTCCTCGGTGTGCGCATCGTGGACCACGATGTCGCCGGGGTCCACGTCGGCGCGCTGCGCCACCCGCAGACCGAAACCGCGGCGCACGACGCACAGTTCGTCGTCGGTTCCGAAGATGATCGGCTCGCCGTGCCGCACGTGGATCAACCGGGAGCCGGCGCCGTCCTTCCGGAGCACGTCGAACGAACCGTCGTTGAAGATCGGGCAGTCCTGCAAAATCTCGACGAACGCCGCGCCGCGGTGATGCGCCGCGGCGCGCAGCACCTCCGTCAATCCCTCCCGGTCCGAATCCAGCGCGCGGGCAACGAAACTCGCGTCCGCTCCGAGTGCCAGCGACATCGTGTTGAACGGGGCGTCGACCGAGCCCATCGGTGTGGACTTGGTGACCTTGCCGACCTCGGAGGTCGGTGAGTACTGCCCCTTGGTCAGTCCGTAGATCCTGTTGTTGAACAACAGGATCCGCATGTTCACATTGCGGCGTAGCGCGTGGATCAGGTGGTTGCCGCCGATCGACAGCGCGTCGCCGTCACCGGTGACCACCCACACCGACAGGTCGGGCCGGGTGACGGCCAGTCCGGTGGCCAGTGTCGGCGCGCGGCCGTGGATGGAATGCACGCCGTAGGTGTCGAGGTAGTACGGGAACCTCGACGAACATCCGATACCCGACACGAAGACGATGTTCTCCCTCGCGAGCCCCAACTGCGGCAGCATGCTGCGCACGGTCGCGAGGATGACGTAGTCGCCGCATCCGGGACACCACCGGACCTCCTGGTCGGTGGTGAAGTCCTTCGCCTTCTGTGGCACGTCGGTGCGGGGTACATGGGCGAGGCCACTGAGACCCAGATCCCTGCCGACCGCGCCGGTCTCGTGGGCCGTGCCGTTGTGCATCGTTCCCGTCATCTGTCGGATCTCCGATCTTCGGTGGCGCGTCAGCGTGTCACGGCTGCCGCCACCGCGGCTGGGGTCTTTGCGGATTCGGCGCTGCGCAGTCCGTCCTCGAACTCGTCGAGCAGCGCCTCGTGGAGTTCGTCGGCGAGGAACGCCATGCCGGCAACTTTGGTCACCGGCTGGATGTCCGCGTCGTACCGTGCCCGAAGCAACATGGACAGCTGACCGAGGTTCATCTCCGGTACCAGTACCCGCCGGTACCGGGCGAGCACGTCACCGAGGTTCGCGGGCATCGGGTTGAGATGACGAAGGTGTGCCCGCGCGACCGGACGGCCCCCGCGACGTGCCCGGCGGACGGCCTCCCCGATAGGTCCGTACGACGAACCCCAGCCGAGGACCAGGATGTCCGCGTCGTCACCAGGATCGTCGACCTCGAGATCGGGTACGGCGATACCCGCGATGCGGGCGACCCGAACCCGGGTCATCAGTTCGTGATTGGTGTGGTGGTACGAGATGTCGCCGGTGCCGTTGGCCTTCTCGAGACCGCCGATGCGGTGTTCCCGCCCCGGGGTACCCGGGATCGCCCAGTCTCGGGCAAGCGTCTCCGGATCCCGCGCGTAGGGCAGATGACCGGGGCCTTCCTCCCCCGGCGGTGTCGCAAATCCGGGTTCGATCGCGGGGAGGTCCGCGGCGTCGGGAATGCGCCACGGCTCGGACCCGTTCGCGATGGCGCCGTCGGACAGCAGCAGCACCGGTGTCCGGTAGGTGACGGCGATGCGCGCCGCTTCCCGTGCCGCCTCGAAGCAGTCGGACGGGGACTGCGGCGCAACGACGGCGACCGGAGATTCCCCGTTGCGGCCGAAGAGCGCCTGGAGCAGGTCGGCCTGCTCGGTCTTGGTGGGCAGGCCCGTCGAGGGTCCACCGCGCTGCACGTCGATGACGATCAACGGCAGTTCGGTCATCACGGCCAGTCCGATGGCTTCCGACTTCAGAGCAAGACCCGGTCCCGACGTACTCGTCACCCCGAGGGAACCGCCGTACGACGCACCGATCGCAGCACCGATCCCCGCGATCTCGTCCTCGGCCTGGAAGGTGTGCACGCCGAACCGCTTGAGTTTGCTCAGTTCGTGCAGGATGTCGGACGCCGGGGTGATCGGATAGGTCCCGAGGAACACGTCCATCCCCGCGGACCGTCCGGCCGAGACGAGGCCATACGCAAGCGCGGTGTTTCCGGTGATCTGCCGGTATCGCCCGGGCGGTAACGCGGCTTTGCCCACCTCGTAGGTGGTGGCGAACGCCTCGGTGGTCTCGCCGTAGTTCCATCCCGCGCGCAGCGCCAGGACGTTGGCCTGCGCGATGTCCGGCTTCGCGGCGAACTTGCGCTCGAGGAAGTCCTCGACGGGGGCCAGTGGACGCCCGTACATCCACGACAACACTCCGAGCGCGAACATGTTCTTGGCGCGGTGGGCGTCCTTCTTCCCCACACCGGACGGCTCGACCGCGCCCGCGGTGAGGGTGCTCATGGGGATCGCGTGAACCACGAACGGCTCGACGAGGTCGGTCTCGAGCGGGTTGCCGTCGTAGCCGACCTTGCTCAGATTGCGCCTGGTGAACTCGTCGCTGTTGACGATCAGGATCCCACCCGCAGGCAGGTCGCCGAGGTTGGACTTCAGGGCAGCCGGATTCATCGCGACGAGCACGTCGGGCCGGTCCCCCGCGGTGAGGACGTCGTAGTCGGCGATCTGGATCTGGAAGCTCGAGACGCCGTGCAGTGTGCCCTGGGGTGCGCGAATCTCGGCGGGGAAGTTGGGCTGGGTGGCGAGGTCGTTGCCGAACGCGGCGGCCTCGGCGGTGAATCTGTCACCGGCGAGTTGCATCCCGTCGCCGGAGTCACCCGCTATGCGGATGACGACTTGTTCCAACTTCCTCGCGGTCGGTCTCGACGTCATACGGTCGGCTCCTTCTTCCCCCGGCATGCGCTGGGGGTCGGGTGTGCTCCATGGTCGTCCTCCGGCGCATTTCCGCAACCCGTTCCCGGAACTTTCTCGTCCGTGCCGCCCCGAACCGCCGTCGGCCGACCGCGCGGCTCAGCCGAGCGTGGTATCGGCGACGAAGCGCAGGACCTGCGGCCAGGAGAGCGCGTAGGCGTCCGCATTGACCTGATTGCCGTGCCGTGACCGCACGCTGAAGCCGTGCTCCGCACCGGGATAGACATGGATGATGGTTGCCCCGGTTCGGCGCTGCTGGAGCGCCTGCTGCAGGTCGCGGAAGATCTCTGCGGACATCACGGTGTCGGCGCCGGCGTGCAGCACCATGACCGGCGCGGTGATCGTCGAGGCCTGGTCGACCGCATCGAGGGTGTGGTTCGGCGGAGCCGAGTCCCAGATGGAGGGGTGGTACGCGACCACAGCGGCGGGCCGCTCGTCGCGTGCGGCGAGGAGCAGCGCGAGGCGTCCCCCGAGGCACCACCCGATCACGCCGATCTTCGACACGCCCAGCTCGTCGACGGCATAGTCCAGCAGCGTTCCCATCTCGGCGAGGGACGCCTCGTCGTCGAGTCGGCCCATCATCTCGGCGAGCCGGTCGTGCGGGGTGTCGTCGGCGCTCGGCCCGTGCCACGGGTCCCACACGAGCGCCGTGGCCCCGGCGCGCGCGATGTCCTCGGCGTATTCGCGGACCTGGGCGCCGATACCGGTGATCATCGGCAGGAGCAGCATCGCGCCGGTGCTGCCTCCGGCGGGACGGGCCAGGTAGGCGCGCAGTTCTCCGACGTGGAGGAAGTTCGCTTCGATGTCGGTCACGGATGGGTCCCTTCGTGGCGGTCGGGCCGGAACTCCGGCCCGTGACGATCTTCGTACGGGGGCCGGGCCGATGCCGATCCCATTCGCCGAAAAAACTTGGAGAATTCCATTTCCGTTTGCGATAGTGTGGCTCTCATCACCTCGGCGACCGATGCCGAGAGTACTTCGGAGCCTCATGGCAACCGAGCGAACCTGTCAGGAAGGGGCGGTGGCATGACTCGCACCGTATTGGTCAGTGGCGGCACCGGCGGTCTCGGAGCAGCCGTGACGAAACACCTGCTCGATACCGGGTGGCGAGTGGTGGTGCCCTGGCTCGTGCGCGAAGAACTCAGCCGCGTCGGTACCCACCCCAACCTGCATCTCGTGCAGGCGAACCTCACCGACGACCAGCAACTCGAAGATGCGCTGGCGGTGGCCGGGGAAGATCCGGACGCGCCGCTGTTCGGCGTCGTCAACCTCGTCGGTGGATTCGCCTCGGGTCCGAAGGTCCACGAGACCCCCATCGAGGTCCTCGACTCCCAGCTCGACCTCAACCTGCGGACCGCGTACGCCGTCAGCCAGGCAGCGCTGCCCCACCTGATCCGTCGCGGCGGTGGATCGATCGTCTGCATCTCCACCGCCGCGACGCGCAGCCCGTTCCCGGGCGGCGCTTCCTACATCGCGTCGAAGGCCGCCGTCTCCGCTCTCGTCGAGACGATGGCACTCGAGTACCGCGAAGACCACATCCGGGTCAACGCCTTGCTGCCCGTCGTGATCGACACACCCGCCAACCGCGCCGCGATGCCCGACGCCGATACCAGCAAGTGGTCGCAGCCGGCCGACGTCGCCAAGGTGATCGAGTTCCTGATCTCCGACGCGGGTTCGCCCGTCACGGGTGCGCTGATCCCCGTCACGAACGTCGGCTGACCGCGCTCAGCCCGTGACGCGTGCCGCGCACCGGCATCGACCGACATTGCGGTTCCGGTGATGCGGGCGCACTCACCTCGGCCGCGAGGAGCAGCATCGCTTATCGCGTTTCGTTGCCACCCGTACGTCGACCGTTCGTTGCACGCGACCGGACGAACCGGGCACACGACTCGATCGATGCGACTGAGACGCTGTGACCGGGATAAACCAGCGGCCATGTGTGCCCCTGATCCGCTACTACTTCCAGTGTGCAGGTGACGTTCGCGTTCGCGAGCGATTCGGCCAGCCCGAGCGCATCACCGACCAGTGCCTCGTTGCCGCCGACCTGGATCAGGGTGGGTGGGAAACCGGTGTGGTCGGCCAGCAACGGCGAGACCAGCGGGTCGCTGGCGGGGGCGCCCTGCAGATAGTCGTCCCGCGCCGACGCCGCCGTCGCCAACGGGAAGAAGACGTCGGGTGCCGTTTCGTAGAACGGTGACGAGCAGTGCAGGTCGAGCCAGGGCGACAGCAGCATCAACCCGTCGGGGCGGCGCACGTCGCTCGTCCTCGACGCGACGATCACCGCGGCGGCGAGACCGGCGCCCGCCGAGTCACCGCCGAGGATGATCGGTCCCTCCGCGGCGGATGCGAGCTGCTCGTAGACCGCGAGGGCATCACGCAGTCCGGCCGGGAACGGATTCTCCGGTGCGAGCCGGTAGCGCGGCAGGACAACCGTCGCCTCGGCGCCCACCGCCAGCGCCGCAGCATAGGCGTTGTATGCCTCCGGACTACCCATCCGGTAGCCGCCCCCGTGCAGGTAGAGGATGGTGGCCCGGTCACCGGCCCGAATGGTCCGGCACGGCACACCCGCGAAGTCCGCGTCGCCCGCCGCGACCCCCAGCGCGGGGTCGATCTCGGTCGCGGCGAACTTCGTGCGGCGTTCCCGCAATCCCGGACTCGCCGGTGTGCCCGTCCGTTCCGCGGGCAGCGACTTGTGCACTGTCGTCGGCATATCGTCTCCCAATGCTGATTACGAAGTGATGCTCACGAGCGGGCGGGCTCGACGAGCCTGCCCGGATGGCGAGTGGCAATCGTCCGACGGATGCCTTCACGCCAATCCACCGTGCACGGCCCGGTAATGGATGCGCGCCGCGTCGTGTCCGCGATCGATCCGCGCAGCGTCCCCTCGATAGGGACCACGTCGACGGTCTGGTCGAGGCCCATCAGCTCACCGGCATACGCCGCCCACTCCTGGACACTGACCGGATGGTCGCCGCCCCAGTTGACGATGAGTGCCGGCGTGGACGCTGCTTCGAGGAGGGCGCCGACCTGCATGTTGATGTCGTCTTCGTAGATCGGGCTGTACATGCACGGATCCCATCGCGTGGTGATCGACCGGCCTTCGACGAGGGCGTCGATGTGCATAGCAGGCAGTCCACCGTTGGGACCGTACGAGGCGTTCATCCGAGCGATCGTGACCGGAATGCCGAAGGCGCGGGCGGCGAACCGAGCGGTGGCTTCCTGGCTGATCTTCGACATCGAGTAGGTCGGGGTGTGGGTGCTGTTGCACTCTCCCAGTGGCGACTGCTCGGTGAACACGTACATGGGGTCGTCCTGCGGGCGGTAGACCGAATGGGTCGACATCACGAGGGCACCCTTGGCGGATCGGCAGTGCTGCAAGAGAAGCCCGGTGCCTTCCGCGTTGGCGCGGATCGCGGCGTCGTAGTCCCATCCCGGAGCCAGACTCGCCGCCAGGTGTACGACGTACGTGAAATCCGTCGGGACACCGTCGAAGTCGCCGCTGCCGAGATCACACGCGACCGGGACTATTCCCGCTTCGCTCACCCGCTGCCGGGCATCGGGGCGGCTGTACCGCGCCAGCCCCCACACCTCGTTCTCTGCCGCCAGCATCCGTGCGATCGGGAAAGCGATCTGACCGGTCACCCCGGTCACCAGAATCTTCTCGCCGCTCAACACGGGCATCACCACAGTTCGTCGGTGTACTTGTCCGTACCGATCTCGGTCGGGATGAACGGTGAGGCGAAGGTGACGCGACCCGCGCCCGAGCTCTCGATGTTCGCGGCGTAGTCGACGATGTGCTGCCAGCTCTCGGCGGGATCGCCCTCGAGGAAGCACATCTGAAGGATGCGCTCGGTGGATCCGCCGTCGTTGCCCATCTTCATCGGCACGTTGTGATCGGCGGGCCAGGGCTTCATCCGCCAGTTGCTCACGAGATCGACGGTGCCGGTGGCGAGGAGCTTTTCGACCGGGCCGCTGTTGATGATGTCGAGGGCCGCATCGCGGACAACGCCCTCGGCCGGCTCGATCATGACGGTGACGAGTCCGCGGTAGTTGTGGTCGAGCGCGAGCTCGAGAGGAACGCCGTCCTCGTGTGCCGAGATGTTCGAGTCCGGCAGATACTGGCCGGTGTGCACGTGCTCACGCTCGGCGAAACCGCGTCCGGCAGCGTACAACTCGCCTACCTGGGTACGCGCCCAGGCTTCGGCTTCCTCGATCTCCGGTTCGTGCACCCAGTAGATCGCGAGGTACGAGCCGTCCTCGGTCTTGGTCGCGACCGGGCCGGTCTCCGGGAAGCGCAGGTCCTTGAGCCACTTCGGCGCCACCCAGCGGCTACCGGCGAACCAGCCGGGACCGATCATGCAACCCGAGTAGCGGTGGTCGCGCTCGTACCAGCGGTTGTATGCGACCTCGTGACCGCGCGCCGGGTCCACCATGGTGAACAGAGCTTGGCCGAGTCTCACCGGAGTCAACGTCATTACTCTCTCCTTCGTTTTCTGGCACGGACACGCGCGCAGCCGTTACATCGGCTGCGCGCGGTCCCGGAACAATTCCTGTGGGCGGTCCGGGTGAGTCAGCGAGTTGCGGCGATGCCGTCGAACTCGTCGTCCTCACGCCACTTGCGGAGAAGGTCGAAGTACTCGTAGCCCGGTCCGTACAAGCCGCCGACGAGCGTGCTGCGCTTGTCGTCGACGCGGCCCTCGTTGTTGTAGTGGCCCGGGGTGCACGAGGTGTTCCAGTCGCGCCGCATTTCCGCGTGCTCGGCGATGGTCGCGTTCCATCCGGCTTCCGCCTCGGCGGTGGGTTCGATTGCCCGGATGCCCTCGTTCAGGCACTTGCCGACCATGTAGACCATGTGCCGGGCCTGGTTGTCGATGAGGTTCGAGATGTTCGATACCTGCGTCGACTGGGTGAAGCCCAGGAAGAACAGGTTCGGGAAGTCCTTGCTGAGGAAGCCGTGGTAGGTGCTGACGCCCTCGGCGAACTTCTTCGACAGCCGGTTGCCGTTGCGGCCCAGCACGTCGTAACCCGCCTTGTCGGTCCAGGTGCGTCCCTGCTGGAAGCCGGTCGCGTAGATGATGAGGTCGACTTCGTACTCTCGGTCACCGACGACGATGCCCTTCTCGGTGATCCGGTCGATCGGTGTGGTGGACGTGTCGACGATGTCGACGGACTCCTTGTTGAAGGCAGGCAGGAAGTCGTCGCTGAAGCCGGGCCGCTTGCACATGGTGCGGTAGTAGGTCTTGAGCTTGTCGGCCTTGGCCGGGTCGGTGATGATGGCGTCGACGCGGTCTCGCAGCATCTCGTTCCACTCGTAGTCCGAGCGCTCCATCGCGTCCATGTACTGCTCGAGGGTCGGTTCCGCGCCGCCGGCCCCGTAGATCGCGCGCATTTGGTACTTCGCGAACTTGATCCAACCGTCGTCGACATCGCAGTCGGCGGTGGCACGATCCATCGCGCACTTGTCGAAGGATGCGCGGCGCTCACGATGCCACCCTTCGGGCAGGGACTTGAACCATTCGACATCGGTCGGAGCGTTCTCGCGGGGCGCAATCTGAGTAGGCGTGCGCTGGAAGACGACCAGCGACTTCGCATACTCGGCGAGCTGCGGAATAGCCTGCACGCCTGTGGCACCGGTTCCGATGATGGCCACACGCTTGTCGTGCAACCCGGTCAGATTCCCGGTGATGTCACCGCCCGTGTACTCATAGTCCCAGCGGCTCGTGTGGAAGCTGTGGCCGGCGAACTTCTCGAGCCCCGGGATGCCGGGCAGCTGGGGGCGGCTGAACAGACCGCTCTGGGTCGAGACGAACCGGGCACGGAACACATCGCCGCCGTCGGTGCGTACCGTCCACCGCGCCGAGTCTTCGTCCCACTCCATCTCGGTGACCCGCGTCTGGAACAGGGCGTGCTCGTACAGGCCGAACTGCGAGCAGAGGGACTGGGTGTAGGCGAAGATCTCGCTGCCGCGGGTGTACCGCTCCGTCGGGATGTAACCGGTCTCTTCGAGGTACGGCAGGTAGATGTACGACTCGATGTCGCAGCGCACACCCGGGTAACGGTTCCAGTACCAAGTACCGCCGAAATCGCTTGCGACATCGAGTATCTTGAAGTTCGTGACACCGACCTTCTTGAGCTCGATGCCGGTACTGATACCCATGAAGCCGGCGCCGATGACGAGCATGTCGAGATCAGCGGTCTCAGGGGGTGCGGTGCGGGGGCCGTCCGCGTGTGGATCGGCGTCGAACGAGGCGAACTTGCCGTCGAAATCGATGGCCTGGAAGGTGTCGGCACCGGTGTTCGGCAGGCGCTTGTCGCGCTCTTCCGCGTATTTCTGGCGGAACCATTCGAGGTCGTCGACCTTGCGCTGGGGTTCCCAGAGGTGTGGATCGCGTGCTGTCTTGTCGGGGGCGGTCATGAAAGTCCTTTGGTCGTCACTGCGTCGGCATGTGCGATCCGGCGACGGTGGGATCGGTCGCCGTGACGCACTCAGCGATCTATCGGGGGAAGCTGTAATCCGGCGCAGGTCCCGTCACCAGGGGGTGCCGGCGGGGATGTGCATGAGCTCGACTCGGTTACCGTCGGGGTCGGCCACGAACACGAACTGCGGGGCGGTCGGATCGCCCGCACCTGCGCGGGTCTGCGGCACCAGGACGCCGCCGAATTCACACAGCGCGTCGGCTGCGGCGTCGATGTCCTCGGCGAAGAACGACAGGTGGGTCACGCCCAGATGGTTGCGGCGGGTGGGCGGGGTCCCGATCACGCCGGGCTGCCGGTAGGAGAGCAGCTCGATGCGCAGGCCGTCCTTCTCCAAGAAAGACGAGGTGAGGCTGCACGGCGCGTCGACCTCGGGGATCTGCTCGTCGATGTCGTATTCCATGATCTTGACGAAACCCAGTCCGTCGCAGTAGAAGCGAAGACTCTTGGCGAGGTCGGAAACACACAGTCCGACGTGGGAGGTGCGGTACGTGTGCACGGCCGCCTCGGTTTTCTCGGTCATCCGGAGGTCCTTGTCGTGTGAGAGGTTCGTCAGCCGACGGCGACCGGGGTTACCGGGCTCGCGGTGGCGCCCGTGATCTTCAATGCGCCGATGGTCAGCAGGAACTCGTAGCACCGGTCGGCTGCCAGTTCTGCAAGGTTCATGTTCTCGACCAGGTAGATACCGTGCTCGACGAGCAGGATGATGTGCCCGCCGAGGTAAACGTTCTGATCGAACGGGATGGGTTCGATTGCGGCGTTGTCGGAGCCGACCAGCGCAACGTCCTTCTCCGCGAGGAAGGCGGCCGCTTCGAGACCGATGCCCGGTTGCGGCATCATCTCGCCCTGGTTGGCCAAGTAGTCCTCGAGCCATCCCGTACGGATGAGTACCAGGTCGCCCGTCTGCAGTTCGATACCCTGCTCGTCCAGTGCCTTCTGCAGATCGGCCACGGTGATGACGTAGCCCGGTTCGAGCAGGTCGACACCCTTGGAGGCTGCGACGTCGATGAGGACGCCGCGGCCGGCGATTCCGCCGACCTTGTCGATGCTGCACTTGGCGGCGCCCGAGTACGGGGTGACCTGGTCGGCGGGGTAGCCGTTATAGATCTTGTTGTCTGCGTACACGTGACACAGTGCGTCCATGTGCGTCGAGGTGTGCGACGGCATGACGAGTTGGTCCTCGTTGGCGCCGACTCCGGGCGCGCCACCGTTGGCGCGGGCCATCGCCTCGTCCTGATGATTGGTCAGGGTGAGTCGCTGTGGGATGCCGCGGTATTCGAGGTTCGGCACCCCGGACCGCTGGATCGGAATGCTGAGACTGTAGGTCTTGCCCGTCTTGGGAAGCCTGAGGGCGGCGAGGACCCGCTCCGGCGTGAGGTGATTGAGAGCGCCCAACTCATCCGACTCGCCCCAACGGCCCCAGTTCGACTTACGCGTGCTCAACATCGACTCCTCAACATCGTGTCCTCGTAGCGAGGTTCGGGGTGGTTGTCGGTCGGTTTCGGGGACATGCCGGACAGCGAGTGCGAATCGAATCCGTGAGCCACGACATTTACCGTCCGCCTTGTGACCGGACTCACTGTAGCCATCGGCTACGTTCGCGTCAACATCCTGGTTTCGATTCGGTTCCACTCGATTCTGCTCACACAGGCATTCCGGCCCGTATCGAAAATCCGCGAAATAGCGACGGCGGGTGAATGTTTAAGTGTCGTCTCCACGGAGCCGGGAAGCTCCCATTGGCAATTCCGGATCCGCGTGAGCAGCCGGATGCAGACCGGCAGAGCTCGACGTCGACCGCAGCGTCAACCAGTCGGGAGACGGAAGATCCGTTCCCCGGATGAAGACGGATTCCGATCCGTGGGCGAGGTCATGTTCGTGCCCGAAGACCGAACACCATCCCGCCGCAACTCCGTTGTCCTGCTTCTTTTTTCATCGTTCCCCCCCACGCCCCTGTCACCGCGTGAGCGAACGAAACGTACTACTGCGCTTCGGTGAAGTCGAAGTGCGACTCGTCCGGGCTCTTGCACAGTTCGTAGTACTGCTCACCGTTCCACGGTGCATTCATCTGCAGCCGGCCGAACTCGTTGACGTAGTAGTTCTTCTCCATCGCAGAGTTCGGCATGAGGTAGATGAGTTTCTTGGCTTCCTCGTGCAACTGCTCGTTGTACTCGTCGAAGGCGTCCCTGCGGATGACCATCGACTTCCGGCCCTTCTCGAGCATGCCGACGATGCATTCGGCGATGTAGCGAGTCCAGATCTCGAACCACGTGGGCAGTCCCGCTCCGCTCGCCACCGGCTGCGAGTTGGGGCCGTACAGCATGAACATGTTGGGGAATCCGGGCACGGTCATGCCGAGATGCGCCTGAGCGCCCTGCGCGGTCCAGACGTCCTCGAGGCTTGCTCCGCCGAGGCCGTAGTACTGCGTCGGCCAGATGTACTTTTCGGTCTGGAAGCCGACCGCAGCGATGACCAGATCCGTCTCGCGGGTCTCCCCCTCGGTGGTGACGATCGCGGTATCGGTCATCCGCTCGATCGGCGTCGTGACGAGTTCGACATTGTTCCTCGTCAACGAGGCGTACCAGTTGTTGTCGACCACCGGGCGCCGCGTCATCGGCGGGTAGTCCGGGACAAGCTTGTCGATGAGGTCCTGGCGGCCGTCGACCTGGTTCGAGATGTAGGCGATAAGCATCTCGCGCAGCATGTCGTTGCGCTCGCTGATGTGACCGCCCCCGGCGATCCACTCCTCGTCGGGCATGAGCACATTACGCAGATCGATCGTGCTCAGTCCGGCAACGTACTTGTTCCAGTTCCAGTAGAAGGGCATGTTCTGGATCAGCCACTGCAGTTCATCGGCGATCGGCACGCCGTAGTTGGTGCGCGGCGAGATCCACTGCGGCGTCCGCTGGTACACCACTACCGAGTCGGCCTTCTCGGCCACCTTCGACAGGAGCTGGACTCCGGTTGATCCGTTACCGATGACGGCGACCTTCTTGCCGGCGTACTCGACATCCTCGCTCCACTGGGCGGTGTGCACAATCCGGCCGGTGAATCCGGAAACACCCTCCACCGACAGCTCACGCGGTGTCGCGAAGACACCGCTCGCGGCGACCACCACGTTCGCTTCGACCTCCGCGACCGAGTCCTCGCCCCGCACGGTCATCGTCCAGCACTGGGTGGTTTCGTCGAAACGGGCTTCCTGAACGTCGGCGTCGAACCGGATATGTTCGTAGACGCCATATTTGCGCGCTACGTGGTCGATGTACTCTCGGACATCCGACTGCCGGCCGAAGTACTCGGTCCACGGATACTTCTTTTCGAACGCGTACTCGTAGGTGAAGCTCAGCGTGTCGACACGGACGTCCGGGTAGGTGTTGATGCTCCACACCCCGCCGACCTCGGCGCGACGCTCGTAGATCGTGAACGGGATGCCGAGCTGCACGAGCTGCACCCCCATGGCGACACCGGCAAACCCGGCACCGACGATCGCGACGTGGTAACCCTCCGGGATCGTCTTCTCCCCGGTCCACTGTGCCTGGAATGGCATGTCCTCGAAGGCCGGGATGTGGTGGCGCATGATCAGGTCGTCGGGCCCCAGTTCGCGGGCTTCGGCCATCTCGAGCAACTCGACGACTTCGTCGCGCGACGGGATGGGCAGTGCGGGTTCGTAGGGTTCGGTGAGCAGGTAGTCGACGGCTTTCGCTCGGATGAGTGCGACATCGTGGTCGGAGAACACGATGGCGTCCGTCGTCGGGCCGAAGACACGTTCGGGGGTGATCGCGGCGATCTCCGCGTCACGGGTCGCCTGGTACAGCGCCATCCGCAACGCATTCGTGTCGGCGCATTCGACGGCGCGCTCTATGTAGCTACGTCCTGGCATGGTTGTTCCAATTCTCGATTCGGGGGGCACGGGGGGCGTGTCACTCGGCAGCCGCGCCGGACAGGGCCCGCTGGTCGATGACGAATTGCCGGAGATGCTGCTTGCGGATCTTCATCGTCGGTGTCTTCGGCATCTCCGAGACGATCACGACGTCCTCGGGAAACTTCGCGGGCGAGATACCGGCGTCACGGCAGTACGTGCGGAGCGCGTCGACGTCGAGGGCCGCTGCGCCGTCCTGCAGTTGGAGAACTGCACAGATGCGCTCACCCGACCGGTCGTCGGGCAGGCCGATGACGGCGACGTCGGCGACGGCAGAATGGGCCGCGAGGACCTCTTCGATCTCGGTAGGGCTGATCGACTCGCCCTTGCGGATGATCAGGTCCTTCTCCCGGCCGACCAGGACCAGGTGCCCCTCCGGCTCGAGCTTTCCGGTGTCACCTGTGAACATCCAGCCCTCTGCATCGAAGGGACGGATGATCTCGCCGTCGGTGCGGTACTCCTTGAACAGCATCGGGCCGCGCAGCCATACCCTTCCGACCCGGCCGGTGGGCAAGACTTCGTCGTCCTCGGTGCGGATCTGTATCTCGCAACCCAGGACCGGGCGGCCGGAGGTGGTGGCCAGCTGCTCGACGCTGTCGTCCATCCGAGCCGAGGTGATCATCGGACACTCGGTCATGCCGTAGGCATGCAGGATCGGAATGCCCATCTCGGCGAGCACGTCCCGGAACAGACTCTCCGGCATCGGCGCTCCCCCGCCGGTCACCATACGCAGGGTCGGAACCACCGGGTTCCCCGGATTCTTCCGCTGCTCCTCGAGCAGCAGGGCGTAGTGCGGGGTCGATCCGCCGGTGATGGTCACCCCCGTCCGGCGCATCAGCTCCACTGCGGCAGCCGGCGCGTAGACCTCCATGACCACCAACGACATTCCGGTGGCCAGCGAAGCGATCAGCAGATCGGGACCACCGATATGTGCGTACGGGAAGAAGATGGTGCCGGTGTCGTCGGCGGTCGCACCGATCGCATCGGCCAGCGCGACACCGCCGGCGATGAGCGTGCCGTCCGTGTGACAGACGCCCTTGGGTGCCGAGGTAGTACCGGAAGTGGTGTAGATCCAGCGCACCTCGTCGCGGCCGACCGGCGCGGGAGGAAGAGTGGCCGGGTCACCGTCGGGCAGTTCCGAGGAGACAACCATCAGGTTCAGGAGATCACCGCTCGCCGCGCGCAATTCCTCGGCCATGGCCCCGTGGTCGAAACCGCGGAACTCCCCCAGGGTGATGAGCCAATCCGACTCGCACTGGGCGATCATGGCCCCGACCTCACGTGCCCGATAGAGCGGGATGATCGGGTTCTGGGTCACGCCGAGACGCGACAGCGCCAGGCTGAGCACGATGGTCTCGATGCGTGTGGGCAGTTGCCAGCTCACCGTGGAGCGGGGTTCGACCCCGCGGGCCAGCAGGCCGGCCGCGACGCGTTCGGCCATGGAGACGACCTCGGTGAAAGTCATGCGGCGATCGAACTCGTCGATGACGGCGACGGTCTCACCGCTGGTCTCAGCTCGCAGGGCCAGCAGATCCCACAGGGAGACTGCGTCGTTCGGCGCGATGTCCGAGTTCACGACTTCTCCTTATTTGCATCCGACGGAAGGGGACCGGGTGTCAAGAGCGGGTATCCGGTGCGCAGCAGGGCGTTCGCGTGTCCGTGCCAGTGGATGTCGAAGGCCGATTGCAATGCGGCCTGCTGGCCCATGATGTCGAGGGTCTGGTTGACGGCGCGCTTGGCGGTGGCCAGGCCCCACGCATCCATCTCCGCGATCTCGCGCGCCAGTTCCATGGTCTGCGTGCCGAGTTCGTCGAGCGGGACCACCCGGTTCACCATGCCGGCGGCGAACGCTTCGGCCGCGGTGAGCTTCCGGGCCGTGAACAGCATTTCCTTGGCACGACGAGCACCGAGTTCCCAGGTGTGCGCGTGGTATTCGACGCCACCGACACCGAACTTGACCACCGGGTCGCTGAAGTAGGTGTTATCGGCCGCGATGATCAGATCGCACGGCCAGATGACGTTGAGGGCACCGGCGACGCAGGCGCCCTGGACAGCTGCGATCGACGGCTTGGGGACGTCTCGCCACTTGCGAGAAAAGCCGAGATAGTGCTCGGTCTCCCAGCCGTAGGCGCTCTCGAGGGTGGTCTTGCCCTCCTTGAAGTACCCCGGGGCCGGGGTCTTCAGGTCATGGCCTGCGGAGAAGTGATCGCCGTTGGCGCGCACGACGATCACCTTGACCTCGTCGTCGGCGGCGGCCTGCTGCCAGCGGGCGTCGAGGTCACGCAGCAGGGACGCATCCTGGGCGTTGTGCTTGTCCGGTCGATTGAGACTGATGACGGCGACGGCGTCGTCGACCCGGTAGTCGATGTAGCTCATCGGCCGGCCCCTGTGTAGATGTGGTCGAGGGCCGCGACGATGTCGGCGTCGTTGCGTGTGGCCGAGCCGAAGTCGAACTGCCAGCGCTTCGCGGCGTCGGTGAACAGGTGCACATTCGACTCGACCATGTAGCCGATGCCGGCGTGGACCTCGTGCGCCGAGTGGACTATCTCCAGTGCAGCTTTCGCCGCCTGTTTACACATCAGACCGATGTGGGGCTGCGGATCGAGGCCGCTGTCGAGGGCGGCGGCGGCCGCCCGCGTGTGCACCGAGGTGAAGTGCGCAGCGATCGCGATGTCGGTGCACAGGTATTGCACCGCCTGGAATCGGCCGATCGGTCCACCGAACTGGTGTCGTTGCTGCGCGTACAGCACGGTCATGTCCAGCAGTTTCAATCCGGCACCGTAGACCTGCGCGGCGCGCAGCACCGCTCCGCGCTGCGCTGCGACCTCGACGGCGCGGTCGGCGTCGAGGCCGCGGGCCAGCACCGCCGCGTCGGTGACCGGTGTGCTGTCGAACCTCACTGCGAACAAGGGGTGCCCACCCATGTTCGGCATCGCTTCGACACCGGCCACCGAGCTCGGCTGCACCACAGCCACAACGCTTTCCCTACCGGCTGCGTACACGAGGTAACTGTCGGCGCTGTCGGCGTGGTCCACGGCCAACGCGACTCCGTTGAGCACGCCGTTCTCGTACGTCACCGTCGAGCCCCATTCGGGGGACGGGAACACCGGGACCACCACGACCTCGCCGTTGCCGATCCGCTCGGCGAGGCTCGTCGCCTCGTCGGTGCCGATGACCAGTGCGGCGTCGCGGGACATCGTCAACTCGAGCAGCGGGGTGGCGGCCAGCGCCCTGCCCATCTCGACAAAGATGCCGGCGATCGTCGCAAGTGACGGACTGTCGGCGTCGGCGCCGGTCGGATCACCGAGTTGCAGCCAGCCGAGTTCGGCGAACTGCGCGACCTGTTCCACCAACGGAACAGTGTTGGATCGGTCTTCGAGCGGCGAGTACCGCGCGAACACCGACTTGCTCACATCTGCGAGGGCAGTGAAGTCCTCGCCCCATGCCAATTCCATCTTCAGCTCCTATCGGGGCAGGCCGAGGCCCCGCGTCGCGAGCACCATCCGCTTGAGTTGGGACGTTCCTCCGGCGTGGTTGGCAAAGGACTGCCGGTACCACGCCTCAGGCCTTCCACTGAGGGGGGCGTACGCCGACCCCGACTGCAGTTGACTGGTCGGGCCGAGCACTCGGTCGTAGATCTGAGCGAACAGCGGCTCGTACTCCTTGGCCGCGACCTGCTGGACGCCGCCGCCCCAGGGGGTCAGCCGACCGTGGGCATTGTCGCCGATGATCTCGTAGGCGAGCAGGCGCTGGGTCTGGACGATGCCTGCGAGTTCGGCAAGGTCGGCTTGCACGTGCGGGTCGTCGAGCTTGCCCGGGACCGCCTTACAGTGCTCGATGAGATCGCGCAGACGTGCTTCTTGCATCGCGTAGATCGGTTCGACGGTCCCCGAGGCGTAGAAAGCTCGCATGATGTATTGCCAGCCCTTGCCTTCCTCACCGATCAGCGAGGTCTCCGGCACTCGAACGTGATCGAGGTAGGTGCTGGACTGGACGCCACCGCCGTAGTTGCGCATCGGATGGAGGGTTACGCCGGGACTCTTCAGATCGACCACGAAGATGCTGATCGCATCACGCGAGCCGGCGTCGGTCGCCGTGCGGGCAGCCACATACAGTACGTCGGACATCGGCCCCCAGGAAGTGAACGCCTTCTCTCCGGTGATGACCCACTCGTCACCCTCCCGGACGGCTTTCGTCCGTAGGGAGCCGAGATCGGAGCCCGCTCCCGGCTCGGTGAGCCCTTCGGCCCAGAGAGTCCGCATGTTCGCGATGTCCGGCAGGAGACGCTTCTTCTGCTCCTCGGTGCCGCCCACCAGGATCGTGCCCGCGGCGAGGAAGATTCCGACGGAATTGACCATCGGCGCGTCGGCCGCGTACAGCTCCTCGAGGAGGATCTGGTTCGCGATCGGGGGCAGCTCCTTGCCGCCGTACTCCTTCGGCCAGGTCAGACCGATCCACCCTTTGGCGGCGACCTTCTTGCTGAATTCGACGGCGATCGCCCACTGATCGGGTGCATCGTCGAACTCGGGGTTGAAGGCGTGTCCCTGGGGCAGTTCGGCGTCGAGGAACTCCCTGATCTCGGCCCGCCAAGCCTCGTGTTCCGCTGTCAGTGTGGGTCTCATGAGACGTTGTCCGCCTGAAATTCGTCGGTGCCTGCGGTCTGCTCGGCGGCGCCGTAACCGAGGTGGCCCTCGGGGTAGAAGCGGCGAGCCCACTGGCGGATGTCACGGAAGCCTGCCGCCTCTGCGGTCGCCAGGCCCGGCGGCTCGGTGTATCGCTGGTGTTCCCAGATAGCGATGTCGGCCTCGAGCTGGCCGATCGCATTGCGCTGGCGTTTCGTCACTCGTGCGTCGTCCTGGCCGTCCTCCTTGCTCGCCCACGCGGAAAAGCGCACGATCGAACGCTCGTCGTCGACAGGGGTCACCGCGGTCAGGGAGCAGATGGCGCCGACGCCGTCTGCGTACGAGTAGCCCAGTCCCAGACCGAGGAGTGACGCTCTGGTCCGGCCCTCGACGAGTTCGAATTCGCCGTCGGCGCCGCGACGCTTGAAGTGCAGGGCAAGTTCGGTTTTGAAGTCGTACTCACCGAACTCGCGGTGTACCACCGTAGGGATCTCGTCGGCGCGGTGGACGTACTTGAAGTGCGCGAAGTCGACGCCGTTCTCGGCGGCGTACTGCGGGTGGATCGGCAGCGCGGCCGACTCGAAACGGCCGGCCTCCGCCGGCTCGTGGTAATCGTTCGCCGAACCGCAACCCGGAAAAAGGTCGAAGACGCTGGGCACCTCGTACAGCGGTTCGCGGCCGTCGACGTCGTGCCAGATATACATGATCCCGTCGCTTTCGGCCGTAGACCAGGTACCGATCTTGCGGACTCGGTTCGCAGCCTTCTGGTACGGAATGCAGGTGTTGCGGCCTTCCTGGTTCCATTGCCAGCCGTGGAACGGGCATCGGATGTCGTCGCCGGAAACTGTGCCACCGTGGCCCATATGGGCGCCGAGGTGCTCACAGTATGCGTTCAGAACCACCAGGCGGCCGCTCTGGGCACGGTAAGCGACGAGGTCCTGACCGAAGTAGCGCAGCGGCTTCACATCGCCGATCTCGAGGTCGGCGGACCAGCCGATCTGGAACCACCCCGTCGGCTTCATCGATAACGCCATGGGCGACACTTCATCCTCCTGAACTGTTGTAACAGAGGCACTTTCGTCACCTGCGCAGAAGATGCTCCGCGACAGGGGTTTTCACGGGTCGCAATCAACGGGCGTGCGTCCACACGCCCGTTCGCCCGGCGTCCGGCGTCCGGCGAAGACCCTCGTCGGGATGACGGGAGTCACTGCGACCACATTCCGTGACTGGCATCACTGTAGCCATTGGCTACGTGTGCGTCAACAACATGACGCGAGTCAAGGGTTTTCCCAGTTCGGAGCGGATTTCGACTTGTCCCGCAGATATTCCGGGACAGAGCCGAAAGGTGTACGCCGACCAGCGCACGGCCGTCACATTTCGAGCATTCGCCCGGGAAGCTCAGCGCCCCCCCCCCCCCCGAACCGCTCGGCGTCCGCCCACCCGAGAGCTTGACGGGCCGACCCTCCACCCCTAGCATCACCAGCATCGATAGAGGTGCCACCGCAGTGGCCCGGATTCCCACCACCCCTTCATTTCTCGCCCGCACCCGTTGCGTCTCCCCGCCGTGCGAGCGAGTTCTCATCGACAGTGAGGTCGAGAATTGAAAGCGATCGTCTTCGACGGCACCGACAACAAGCTGGTCGACGGTGTCACAGTCCGAGACCCCGGACCCGGCGAGGTTCAGGTGCGCATCGTTGCGAGCGGCCTGTGCCAGAGCGACCTGAGCGTGGTCAACGGCAAGATCCCGTTCCCTGCACCGGTGGTCCTCGGGCACGAAGGTGCAGGTGTCGTCGAGGCCGTCGGGCCGGGCGTGACCGTTCCCGTGATCGGCGACCACGTGGTGCTCTCGACGCTGGCGACGTGCGGCCAGTGTGCCGCGTGCACCTCCGGGCGGCCCACCATGTGCCGCGAATCTTTCGGTAAGACGGCAACCCCCTTCGAATTCGACGGCACACCGGTCCACAACTTCGCAACGCTCTCGACCTTCGCCGAGCAGATCGTCGTCAAGGCCGGACAGGCGATACCTATTCCGAAGGACATTCCGCTGTCCACCGCATGCCTGATCGGTTGCGCGGTGTTGACCGGCGTCGGAGCGGTATTGAACCGGGCACGCGTCAACCCCGGCGAATCGGTGGTGGTGATCGGCGCCGGCGGTATCGGTCTCAACGTCATCCAGGGGGCACGCGTCGCAGGGGCTGCGACGATCGTCGCCATCGACACCAACCCCGACAAGGAGTCGAAGACCAACCTCTTCGGCGCCACCCACTTCATCGATGCGACCGCGGGTGACACCGTCGCCGCCGTCCGTGAACTCACCGACGGCGGGGCTCATCACGTCTTCGACTGCGTCGGCGGCGAGGCAATCACCAGCCAGGCAATGGAAATGCTCGACTGGGGCGGGCAGTTGATCATGCTCGGTGTCGCAGGCCCGGAGGCCAAGCTGTCCGTCCCGGCCGCCACCTTCTACATGGATCGCGCGGTACTGGGCTGCCGCTACGGCTCGTCACGACCGGGCGCGGACATCCCGAAGTACGTGGACCTGTACCGGTCCGGCAGGCTCCTCCTCGACGAACTCGTCACCAAGACCTACGAGCTGGAGGACTTCGAGTCCCTCATGGACGACGCCCGGAGCGGAAAACTCGACCGCGGTGTGCTGCTGATGCCGTCCTGACGGCAACTCCCCTGCGCCGGAACGGGCCGGATGACCTCCGGACCGTCCACCCGTTCCGGCTCCCTCGACGCGCCGAATGTCTCAGGTCTTCGGCCGGGCTGCATAGACGAGGAGCTTGAGCAGTTCGGTGACTTCCTGCCGGAGATCCTCCCGGCTACGCCACCGGTTGTCGGCGAGCTCGATCATGTAAGGCTCGTACAGATCCCACACCGATCCGAAGACACCGAGCAGCGCCGCCACCACGCTCGAATCGAACTCGGCCCGCACGTCCGGCTCGACCGGGTTGTTCCAGAGTGCGTCGATGTGCGGGCGGTAACCATTCGAACGTGCTTGTCCGAGCAGTCGATCCGGCTGGATCCCTTCGGAGATCGACCACATCAGCATCCGCCCGAACTGACCGGAGTCGAGGTCGGCGCCGATGGAGTTATCGATGGCGGCGTACGCGTCCTTCTCCCCGGACAGACGCTCGCCGCCGTAACCGACCAGCAGTTCCATCACCGCCACCAGCAGATTCTCCTTGTTGCGATAGAACCGGTGGATCAGGCCGTACGACACGTCTGCCGCAGCGGCGATCTCCCGTAGCGTCACTTTCGCGGGGCCTTTGCGCGAGAAGAGGTCTGCAGCAGCAAGAAGGATGGCTTCTTGAGCTCCGGATGCCCCTGGGCGGGTCGGCCTCCACTCGGCGACCTTCCTGTCCACGGATTCGTGGTCGGCCCCGCCCTCCAGCGCGGGATTCTCCTCGATCGAGTCCGCTGTGCAGGTACCGGCCAACCGCAATGCATCGTCCTCGGTGTCGGGGTCCAGCAACAGCTCGGCTGGTGTCCGACCGCTTCTCTCCATCTTCGTGATCGCCCACAGCGCGATGGCGGCCGGTTCGATCTCGTCGTCGAAGGCAGCGAGAAACTCGGGAACCTGCGGATAGATTCTGTGATTCGCCGTGTCGAACTGCCACACCGGAAACAGCGTCACTCCGCCACCTGCGTAACCGAGCATCTTCCGATTTCGAACACGCTTGTTGATCGCCTGACGACTGATGCCCAGGAAACTCGCCACCTGCGGTGTGGTCCAGACGTCGTCGGCTAAGGCGGCGGTCTCAGTGAGGTGCTCCATATGGCGCAGACCCTATCATTCTCAGCGACAGGGGGATTCGCGTAGCGACTCCCGGATGTCGGTGCCGGCGGTGGCGACTGTTGCGACGAATCGATGTTGCGACCCCTGAGCACATCTTTGCGGATCTGCTGCGACGTGTCGCCCCATCGATGAGCCGACGATACCCGTCGATCACCTATTGACGCACGCGTGGCCAATGGCTACTGTGACGGCAGTCACTGAATCTGAGCGACCTGCGGGCAATAGCGCGGTACTCATCGAAGGCAATAGAAATGTCGTGCCGGTACCCCTTTCCCTGGCCGCAATCCGGCGAGACCGTCGTCTCGGACCAGTTCGTCGGCAGTGTCGAATTTCTGCAGTTCCCCAGTTCACGGAGGATGAAGTGCCACCCACAACGTTGCCGAGGGAGTCGTCGGGGATGTTCGCCCACACCGAGCGGCCCAGCCTGTCCGCCGCGCGCGACAGCGTTGCCACACGGGATCGTCATGTATAGCGACTCCAGAATTCGGGCGATGGAGGATCGACTGGCGATCCTGGAGTTGGAAGGTCTCTACGCACGCTTCTTCGATGATCACGACGGGGCGGCGTGGGCGGCGCTCTTCACGCCGGACGGGGTTTATCGGTCTCGCGAGAGGAGATCAGACCTTTCGACCGGCACATCCGTCCGCGGCAGGGAATCCCTGCATGCGTTCTGTAACGACGCTCCGTACACCGGTATCCACCTGATGCACCTCCCACAGATCTCCATCGACGGGGATCGAGCCAGGAGCCGAGTTCACATGGAATGGTTCGGTTCGTTCGACACCCCGGGATCATCGTCGAAGCGGTTGGTGGGCTATTACGACGTCGAATACATGCGGGTTGGATCGACCCCGGTCTGGCAGATCTCCGACCGCGTGACCACTACGTTCATGGCCGAATCCCGGATAGTCCACGGCTACGTGTCCGGCAACGGCCTGGACGCGGCCGACACCCGTCGAATGTAAATCGGGAATACACTCCTCCGCTCGTTGCGGAGGCCTCGAGCAGCTGCGCGGTCCGCTCACAAGACCCGGCTGCAACGACTCGGAACCGAACTTCCCCGGTGCACACACCGGAGGACACAACCGAACAGGATCGATATGAACTCACCTGTGAGCGCGCCCTCACGCACCCTGGTGCGCAGGGCGTCGATGGCCGGCTTCTTCGGAACTGCCGTCGAAGCCTACGACTTCATGGTTTTCACCTTCCTCATCGCCTATCTGTCTCCTCTGTTCTTCCCCAGCGACAATCCTGCGGCCGGCATTCTGAGCTCGTTGGTGGTCCTCGGCACCGGATTCCTTGCGCGCCCGATCGGCGGTATCGTTTTCGGCCGGATCGGTGACCGATACGGTCGACGTTTCGCATTGATCGTCACCATATCCGGCATGGGTGGAGCCACAATCCTGATGGGACTGTTGCCGACGCACGCCACCGTCGGAATCCTGGCCCCGGTGCTGCTCGTTCTCACGCGGTTGATGCAGGGCTTCTTCGCCGGCGGCGAACAGATCGGTTCGGCCACATTCGTCACCGAGCACGCGTCTGCCAAGAACTACGGCATCCTGAGCGCGATGACCCCGGTGGGGTTCGCCTTCGGCGGCACCCTTGCCCCATTGGTCGTCGCCCTCACGACCTCGCTGTCCTCGGAGGAATGGATGGCCAACTGGGGCTGGCGCCTTCCCCTTCTCATGTCGCTCCCACTGATGCTGTACGTGCTGTTTCTGCGTGCCCGGCTCGAAGAATCACCCGAGTTCAAGGAACTCGCCGACAAGCACGAGGTGCAGTCCTCACCGCTACGTTCGGTCGTCAAGCGATACCCTGCGACCTTGCTGCGCGTGATCGCCCTGAGCACATCGGTTCTCGCGATCGGCTACGTGGTTCCCGCGTACATGCCGCTGTTCCTGCAGCAGGAGGTCGGTATGGCCCCGGGTACCACAGCTTGGGTGGCCACCGCCGGATCGACGTTTGCCATCGTCGTCGGATTCGCCTCCGGATTCATGATCGACAGAAGCGGCCGGAGGAACACCATGATCCTGGGGTTGGGCATCATCCTCGTGTCGATGTTCCCGATCATGTACCTGATCAAGGCGACCGGCGGCAATCTGTTCGTCACCGCGCTCGGCCACATGCTCCTCGTCGGCCTCGCGGGTGCCTCCGCTGTCCCTGTTTACGCGACACTCACCTCGGCCTTCCCAGCTGCGGTGCGCTACACCGGCGCTGCGATCGGATTCGGTCTCGGTTCGGCTATCGGCGGCGGGGCGGGGCCTTACCTCGCAGGCAAACTCACCGCGCTGACAGGGAACTCGTATGCTGCCTCCATCGTCGTCGGCGCCGCGGCCCTTCTGGGAATCGTGGTGATCGCCACCATGCCGAACAGCAACGGTAACGCCGCGCCCGAAGCAAGTCTCACGACAGGCGCCATCGCTTCCGCCGACTCGGATTCGACCGAAGACTCTTCCCTGTCTCCGAAGATGGCGTGACATGCATCGTTCGCGCCCACCCTCGATCGGAGGACACATGGCTCAGGACTGTTCACCGCCGGGCGATCGCGCCGAACTCGACCGGATCGTCGATTACCGCGGTCGGTTCGACCTCTCCCGACGCAGATACCTTGTGCTCGGTGGCGGGCAAGGAATGGGGCGGCAGGTCTCCCATGCACTCGCTCAAATTGGCGCCACAGTGATTGTCGTCGACCTCGACCGGGACCGTGCCGACCACGTATGCGCAGAGATCGGCCCAGCGGCCACGGCCGAGCAGGTCGATGCCACCGAAGACGCCGACATGGCCGCATTGGCCGAGCGCGCGGGGGAACTCGACGGCGTCGTCGACGTCATCGGTATGGCGAGATACGCGCCCCTGCTCGACATCACCGATGACGACTGGCGGTGGGAAGAGGGCATCGTCCTGCGCCATGCGGTGCTCGCGCTCAGACATTTCGGTGCTCGGTTGCGCGACCGCGGCGAAGGTTCCATAACGTTCGTCTCGTCGGTGTCCGGGCTCGGCAGCTCACCGGTGCACGCTGCCTACGGCGTCTACAAGGCTGCGCTCGGCTCCCTGGTCCGATCCGCGGCAATAGAGCTGGGACCTTCCGGTATTCGCGTCAATGCAGTGGCTCCCGGATTCGTCGTCACACCCAGGATCTCGGCGATCCTCGACTCCGCGGCGCTCGAGAACACCCGCTCACAGATACCACTTCAGCGGTTGACACTGCCGGCCGACGTCGCGAGTGCCCTGACCTTTCTGGTGAGCGACCTCGCCCGGACGATCACCGGCCAGGTGATGGTGGTCGACGGCGGAGCGACGAACAAGTACCCGTACGACATGTCGGGCTTCTGAGTCGGCCCGTGCCCGTTCGAGACTGCTGTGCGACTTTCGGTTGACGAGAAAGTAGCCAGTGGCTACTGTTCCCTCAGTCGCAGTGATCGCCGCCACTTCCAGCCGTTGCCAGTCGAGGTCGACCGGGCGCTCGCCCTATTGCACAAGGAGATGAATCATGTCCTACGCCGTCGATCCCGCGTACCGGCCGATGATGGGATTCCTCCCCGAACTCGACGTCTCCGACGCCGAAAAGGCGCGCGCAGTGATCCTTTCGATGAGGATGAAAGATCCGATGGCAGCCGTACCGGCAGGAATCGTGGTAGACCACCGGTCAATGCCGACAAGCGACGGATCCGAAATCGATCTCGTCGTGTTCCGCCCGGAAGACCCCGTCGGGCAACCACTTCCCTGCATCCTCTACTTCCACGGCGGAGGATTCATCTTCGGCGACGCTGCCACCGATGTCCGGGTTCCGTCGGCACTGGCCGCCGACCTCGACGCGATGGTGGTCTCCGTCAACTATCGACTCGCGCCGGAGCACCCCTTCCCGACACCGTTCGACGACGCCTTCGACGCTCTGAGCTGGATTGCAGGTGACAACGGCCTCGGGATCGACCCGACCCGGATCGTCCTCGCCGGGATCAGCGCGGGTGCCGGACTCGCGGCGGCGGTCGCGCTCAAGGCCCGCGACGTCGGCGGTCCCGCGGTGATCTTCCAAGCCCTGGACTCCCCCGTCCTCGACGACCGCCTGCTCACGACCTCAGCGACCGAGTACATCGATTCCCCGCTGTGGAACCGGGAGAACGGAATCGACAGCTGGCGTCACTATCTCGGGGACCCTGACCGGAGTGTGACGTCTGAATACGCCGCCCCCGCACGGGCGGGCGACCTCAGCGGGTTGCCCCCGGCCTACATTGCGGTCGCCTCCTTCGACCCGCTTCGGGACGAGGGAATCGACTACGCACAGCGGTTGACGCAGGCGGGCGTGCCCACCGAATTGCATCTCTACCCGGGGACCTTCCACGGATCATCGGGAGTGTTCCCACAGGCTGCGATCTCCCAGCGGATCGACGCCGACTACACCGCCGCCATCCGGCGCGCGTTGACCAGCTGAACCACGAGCATCCCGGAATCGGAGAGTCATGTCGCATCGCTTCGAAGGAAAGGTCGCGATCGTCACCGGTGGCGCACGCGGACAGGGCGAACAGATCGTTCGGGCGCTGGCGCGCGAAGGCGGCTCGGTGGTGATCGGCGACGTTCTCGACGACCTGGGACAGACCGTCGCCGACGACGTCGGAGACGCCGTCGTCTACACCCATCTCGACGTGACCGCCCCGGAAGACTGGGCAGGTGCCGTCGCCCTGGCGACCTCGACCTTCGGAGGCCTCGACGTCCTCGTCAACAACGCGGCGATCTACCGCAAGCAGTTGCTCGAGGACGAAACCGTCGTCGACCTCGACAAAGTCCTCGCCGTCAACCTGCACGGGCCGTTCCTCGGCATCCAGGCCGTCGCCCCCGCGATGCGCGCCCGGGGTGGTGGCTCGATCGTGAACGTCTCGTCGCTCGCCGGAACGACGTCCTATGCGGGCCACGGCTCGTACAGCATGTCGAAGTGGGCCCTGCGCGGACTGACGAGGACCGCAGCGATCGAGCTCGAAGCGTCGAAGATTCGGGTGAATGCCGTGCTGCCCGGCAACATTCGGACCGGCATGTCGCCGACCACCGCATCCAGCGATACCCCGACCGGCCTCAAGCGTCAGGCCGACCCGCAGGAGACCGCCAACGTCGTGGTCTTCCTCGCCTCGGACGACGCGTCCTTCGTCAACGGCACCGATGTCGTAGCGGACGGCGGCTCCCTGCTCGGGTAGCGGTCGCCATCCGCGATTCGGTTCCCCTTCTTTCTCATCCGGCCGCAGCGCGTGCCGCTGAGCCAGATTCGATCCTTGGAGGAAACATGTCCACCTCGACCCCGGAAGCCGGCCCTACCGCCGAACACTTCGACGTTGTCGTCATCGGCGCGGGATTCAGCGGAATGTACGCGCTGCATCGTCTCCGCCAGCAGGGCCGTCGAGTCGTCTGTGTGGAAGCGGGCGACGGTGTGGGCGGCACCTGGTACTGGAACCGCTACCCCGGTGCCCGCGTGGACATCGAGAGCATGCAGTACTCGTACTCCTTCGACGAAGAGCTTCAGCAAGAATGGTCGTGGTCGGAACACTTCTCTCCGCAACCGGACTTGGAGGCATACGCCAACCACGTCGCCGACCGCTTCGACCTGCGCGAGGACATACGGTTCGAAACTCGTGTCAACGAGCTGACATTCGACGACACCGTGGACAAATGGACCGTCGGCACCGCTTCCGGCGACCGCTTCGTGGCCACATACGTGATCGCGGCAACCGGCAGCCTCGACGTCTCCAACGTCCCCGACCGGCCCGGTCTGGATCGCTTCCGCGGCCAGGCCTACCACACATCACGATGGCCCAAGGAGGGCGCCGAACTCGCCGGCAAGCGCGTAGGGCTGATCGGCACCGGGTCGACCGGCATCCAGATCACGCCGGAAATCGCCGCGGTCGCCGAGCACCTCACGGCCTTCCAGCGGACCCCGAACTTCAGTCTCCCCGCGCGGAACCGGAGACTGGATCCGGACTACGAGCGGGAGTGGAAGGCCGACTACCCCGAGCGGCGCAAGCAGATCCTGGGCACACACGGCGCGGTGCTGATGAGCAATGCCGCCGAGCAGCGCTCGATCTTCGACTACACCGCGGAAGAACGCGAGGAGGTGATGGAGCGAGCGTGGAACGCCCGGAACGGCCTCGAGTTCATCCGCACGTTCACCGACACCTCCAGCGACCCGAAGGCGAACGAGATACTCGCCGAGTTCGTGCGCAACAAGATCCGGTCCATCGTCCACGACCCGGAGACCGCTGAACTCCTGTGCCCCAAGACATATCCGATCGGTGGCAAGCGGATCTGCATCGACTCCGGCTACTACGAGACGTTCAACCGGGACAACGTGACCCTGGTCGACATACGGACCCACCCCATCGAGGAGGTCACCGAGTCGGGCATTCGCACCACCGAGGCAGAGCATGACCTCGACGTGATCATCTTCGCCACCGGCTTCGACGCGATGACCGGTTCGATGCTGAGGATGGACCCGACCGGAGTCGACGGTGCACGACTCGCCGACCATTGGGCCGACGGACCGAGGACCGTCTTCGGCCTGATGACCGCCGGATTCCCCAACCTGTTCATGGTGCACGGCCCCGGTAGCCCGTCGGTTCTGGCACAGATGATCACCACAGGCGAATGGCAGGTCGACTGGATCCTGCGGACCATCGACCATCTCGACGAGAACGGAATCTCCCGATTCGGTGTCACCCCCGCCCAGGAAAGCGAATGGGCCGGTGAAGTGGACACCGCCGCCTCTCGCACGATGCATGCCCGTACCGACTCCTGGTACACGGGCGCGAACATCCCCGGCAAGCCGCGGGCGCTGCTGATGTACGTGGGCGGTTTCCAGCGGTACTCCGACCTGTGCACCCGCGCCGCGGAAGAAGGATACACGGGATTCGAGATGAAGCAACGCGCACTGACCCTGGGTCCGAACCACCAGACCCCACAGTGAAATTCACGAACGCGACGCAGCAGTCAACGGAGAGCGCAGGCGACCGAAAGTGAGCACCTTGCAGACCGTCGGTGTCGGGTACGAACTGACCGTGACCGAGGTCATCGAAGAGACCCCGGATGCGAAGTCGATCGTACTGCGCAAGCCGGAGAACTCTCGTGACCTGTTCGCGTACCGGCCCGGTCAATTCCTGACCGTCCGGATACCGAGCGACCGCACCGGGCATGTCGCCCGGTCGTATTCGCTGTCGAGCACACCCCACGTCGACGACCAGTTGAAGGTCACCGTCAAACGCACTGCGGACGGGTACGGATCGAATTGGTTGTGCGACAACGTGGAACCGAGGAACTCTCTCATCGTCCTGCCACCCTCGGGCCGCTTCACGCCGACGGACTTCACGAACGACTTCCTACTGTTCGCGGCGGGGAGCGGCATCACGCCGATCATCTCGATCCTGAAGACCGCCCTGCTCGGGTCCGACCGTTCGGTCATGCTGTTCTACGCCAATCGCGACCGCAACTCGGTGATATTCCACAGCGAACTCGACGAGTACGCCGCGAAGTTCCCCGACCGGCTGACGATCCGATACTGGTTCGACGACGTGCACGGCCTCCCTTCCCAGGAAGGGCTCGCGGCACTGGCGTCCGACCACTTGTCTCGAGAAGTATTTGTCTGCGGCCCTGTACCTTTCATGGACAGCGTGGCGGAAAGCATGCGGTCGGCCGGCGTACCGCCGGAGCGTCATCATCAGGAAGTGTTCGTCTCGATCTCGGGCGATCCCTTCGAAGCTCCCCGGCCGATCGTCGACGACAATCCTGCCTCGGCGGTCGAAACAGTCGTACATCTGGACGGCGAGTCACATCGTTTCGAGTGGGCGAGCAGCAACACGCTCGTCGATGTGTTGCTGGACCGTGGTGTCGACGTCCCGTTCTCCTGCCGATCGGGTGAGTGCGGTTCCTGTGCGTGCACAGTGATTTCGGGCAAGGTGGTGATGGAAAATTCGGACATCCTCGACCCGTCCGATGTCGCCGAAGGCTACGTCCTCGGGTGCCAAGCGCGACCCGTCTCGGGCCCCATCGAGATCGAGTTCTGATCCTCGCTCCCACAGATGTTGACGCTACTGCAGCCGACGGCTACGGTGATCCTCATCGCCGCCCGAAGCGAGTGAATACAACCCCTCTCCAACACTTTTCATTGACGCTTCCGCAGCCTGGATGAAGTCCGGGGCGGTCGCTCGCGCTCTGCGCGGCGGCCCGTGCACAGAGAGTCGCAGACCTTCCCAGAAAAGAGACAGCGATTGATTCGGTTGTTCGATACCCATCGGCTCGGTGAACTCGTCCTCGACAATCGCCTCGTGATGGCGCCCATGACACGGGCTCGGTGCGTCGACACCACCCCGACCGCGGACACGGCGGAGTACTACCGCCAGCGAGCGACCGCCGGATTGATCGTTACCGAGGGCACACCCATTTCTCCGGAAGCGCAAGGCTACGTGCATGTTCCGGGTATCTGGTCTCGAGCGCAGGTCGCCGGGTGGCGCATCGTCACGGATAACGTCCACAGCGTGGGTGGGCGTATCTTCGCGCAGCTCTGGCACGTCGGCCGGTTGTCACACACATCCATTCAACCCGGAGGGCAGCAGCCGGTCGGCGCCGGCGCCCACCCGGCCCCGGAGAGCAAGGTTTTCGCCTTCGCCGACGACGGGAACGTAGGCTTCGTCGACGTAAGCGATCCCCGACCGCTGAGCACTCGCGAAGTCGGCCGTGTCGTCGACGACTTCGCGAGGGCGGCAACCAATGCCCGAGTCGCCGGCTTCGACGGAGTCGAGTTGCACGGTGCCAACGGCTACCTGTTCGAGCAGTTCCTCAACCCCGCGACGAACACCCGCTCCGACCGGTACGGCGGCTCACTCACCGAGCGCGCCCGGGTCCTGCTGGAGACGGTCGACGCCGTGACCGACGCAGTCGGCTCCACCCGAGTCGGGATCCGGCTCTCGCCGTTCAGCGAGCTTTTCGACATGCCTCCATACTCCGAGGCGGCAGACACGTACCTGTACCTGGCCTCGGAACTGTCGCGCCGCGAGGTCGCCTACATCCACCTCGTCGACCAGCGCCCCGCAGGCCGTCGCCTTCTCGACACCGACTTCCTCACGACGTTTCGCGCCCGGTTCCGAGGAACCGTCATCCTCGCGGGCGGGATGACCCGGGAATACGCCGAGGACCTGATCGCGCAGGATCTGATCGACCTCGCCGCCTTCGGACAACCGTTCATCGCCAACCCCGACCTCGTCGCACGTCTGCAGAGCGGGTGGCCCCTGACGGCGCCGGACCCGAACACCTACTACGGCGGGGGCGCCGAGGGATACCTCGACTATCCGCGATTCACCCCGGCGCCGGCATGACTCGACAGACCGACCGCACACGCGCCGGCAACGCCAGAAGGGATCTCCATCGATGACCGAAACGCAGACCCCCACCCGTTGGCGTGGCCACGACCTGGGCGCCCGGGTGGTCGGTTACGACGAGCGCGACGCCATCCTGTACGCGCTGGCGGTCGGTGCCCACGCCACCGACCTCGATCTGGTCTTCGAGAATCGGCTCCGCGTCCTGCCCACCTTCGCCTTGACCCTGGCACAGTGGGCACCCGATGCGCTGGGCGCGCTCGGGGCGTTCGATACGAAGACCGCACTTCACGGTTCGCAGACCCTCGACGTGCTCTCTCCCCTGCCCCGCTCCGGCGAGATCACGCTGTCGGCGCGGGTCGGTGAGGTTTGGGACAAGGGGCGTGCTGCGGTCTTCGAGGTGGTGGTCGAAAGCGATTACTTCGTGGCCGTCTGGTCACTGTTCGCGCCGGGCGCGGGCGGATTCGGCGGCGACCGCGGCCCCTCGGCACCGTCCGCGCCCGAGGGGGACCCCACCGCGGTGGGCACGATGACAACCGACACCGATCAAGCCGCCCTCTACCGGCTCACCGGCGACCGGCATCACATCCACATCGATCCGGACGCCGCTGCGCGCATCGGTCAGCCGCGCCCGATCCTGCACGGGATGTGCACGCTCGCGGCGACCACCTTGCCTCTCGCAGACATGCTCGGCGCCCACCCGGCCGACCTGAAGACCCTGTCCGGCCGCTTTGCGGCACCCGTCTTCCCCGGCGACACCGCGCAGATACGTGCCTGGGGCGGCTCCACCGATGCACGCTTCGACGTCACCACCGACGGCGGTGCCGTCCTGACCGGCGGACACGCAACCTTCGCCTGATCACGAGCACAACCACTAGCACCCACGGTGTCGCCAGGCTGTGCAAGACCCTCGCCAACTCATCCGCTGACCACAAAGGGGCCTCGATGTCCGAACTATCCATCCCGACGTACGACCCGGCTACGACCGTCCGATCCCTCGAGGTCGAGATCGACGCGCCCGCGAGTGTCGTCTGGGAGGTCCTCACCGACCTCGACAGCTACCCGCACTGGAATCCGTTCTGCGTCGCGGCGAAATCGACACTGGAACTCGGTGCGGCCGTGGAGATGACGCTGGCCGACTACTCGGGGGCGACGGAAACGTTCCCGTACACCGAATACGTCTGTGCGGTCGTTCCCGAACGCCTGCTGTCGTGGGAACTGCGTCCCACCGAGGTCTCCGTTCAGGCCGCACGACGCGATCAGGTCATCGAACCGATCACCGACAACCGCTGCCGTTACTACTCCACCGACGCCTTCCTCGGCGAGGAAGCGCTTCAGATCATGGCCGACAGCGGTGAGTGGGTGAAGCGCGCGTTCGACGACACCGCTGTCGCGCTGAAGGAGCGCAGCGAGGCGCTCTTCACCGAGCGCCGTCCCGACCCTCGGTCCGCGTAACCCAAACACAGAGCACGCCACAGCACGACCACCCGAGAGGCCGACAGATGGCACACCGCATGCAGGACAAGATCGTCATCATCACCGGGGCCTCTTCCGGCCTCGGCCGAGCAACCGCCGAACTGATGGTCGCGGAAGGCGCTCGTGTGGTTATGGCGGACGTCAACAGAGAGGCGGGCGAGGCGGCAGCGAACGCAATCGGTGCCGACTTCGTCCGGACCGATGTCGCCGACCCTGCCGAGGTCGAGACTCTGGTCACCGAGACCGCCTCCCGGTACGGACGGCTCGACGTGATGTGCAACAACGCCGGCGTCCACGCCGCCGCCTCGCTTCTCGAGACGACGAACGAAGATTTCGAACGCTTGGTGGCCGTGAACTTCGGAGGGGTTTTCTACGGCACGCGAGCGGCAGGCCGCGTGATGGCGGAACAAGGATCCGGCGTCATCGTCAACACCGCCTCGAACGGCGGTTACCTGCCCACCGAAGGCATGGCCGTCTACTGTGGCACGAAGGCGGCAGTGGTCGCGATGTCCAAAGCATGCGCCCTCGAACTCGCACCCAAAGGCGTTCGAGTAAACACGATTTCACCAGGAACGATGCTGAGCGGCATGGTTCCGGACGTGGCGGGCGTCGTCGAGGTCCTCGACAGACTCCAACCCATCGGATACGCCGCGAATCCGTCCCAGATGGCCACGGGAATCGTGTACCTCGCCTCGGACGACGCCAACTATGTCACCGGGCACGATCTGATCGTGGACGGAGGGGCCACCGCAGGCCGAGTCACTGTCGGAATCTGACATAGCCCAGAAGAAATCTCCGAGAAGAACGCGAGTCGACGAGTCGGATCGAGAACAAGGTGGCATCGGTGACGGCCACCGCTGTCGCGGTCGATCGTGGCCGAAGGCGGTCGCGCCGTAAGTCGGCGCCCGGATTTCTCGTCCGGTGGAATGGGACAGGCGGTCGCCGAGACGGCCGGCACCTTCGCTTCCTCGGAATCCTGGTAGACAATGCGGGAATCGCCAATCCGGATCTGATCCAGGGGCACCGGTGCGGAACTCTTCCTATGGCATCGTCCGGTTCGAGGCCGCCAAGGAAGGGTCCCTCCAGGGTCCTTCAGCGCCACCCCCGTCGCTGCGAATGCACGAAGGACGCCGGGGCCGACTCCGCCCCCGAGTTCTTCGGCCGACTCTTCGGTCGCTGACCGACGTAAAGAAGATGGGGCGGCGGCCCTCGCCTCAACGATGCGGGGCCGCCTCACCCACACCCCGAACACACAACACCACCGATGACAGTCCGTGAACCTTCCGGGCGGTCCGGGGCCCGCGAGCTCTCGCCCGAGGCCCATCCCCTTCGCGCTGCTGACCTCGCGCTGCCGACCCCCACGCCCGCCGGGTACCCCCCGGGGCATCATAATTACCCCTGGGGGTATACCCTCGTACCGGCGCCCCCAGTCGATCACCCGAGGACGTCCGCGTCGACCCCCCTGCGAATTTCCCGGGGTGTAGTGCGCTCGGATAAATACCCCCACCCGTATTAGGAGCTCCACAAGATATGAGTAGCAAGCACGTTGCCGACGGCGATCGGTCGCCGGGGACGACGACGCAGAAGCCGGAAACCGCCCCACCGAAGGGGTCGGGCGGTGTGCTGGCACGCATGGGCGCCGTCATGGCCACGCACGCAAAATGGGTTTTCGGCGCGTGGCTGATCGCTCTGATCGCACTCGGGGCCGCCGCCCCCACCGTGTTCAGTTCACTTGCCGGGGCCGGCTGGCAGGCGAACGGTTCGGAATCCGTGCAGGTGCGCGAGCTCGCCGAAGAGCACTTCGGCGGAAACTCCTCCGCCGCGGTCCAGGTGGTCGTGCACTCGGACACCGAGCAGGTATCCGATCCCGCTGTCCAGCACGTCCTCGACGAGGCCACCGCGGTGTTCGCCGACGACCCCCGGTTCGGCGAGGTCATTCCACCCCGACCCGGGATGTCGATCAGCCCCGACGGGCACACCGGCATCCTGATCGCGGGCGCGAACGCGAGCACCGACGAGATGGTCAAGGCCGTCGACGAATTGAAAGCCGAACTCACCGCCCTGTCCGGGGACGGCATCGAGGTCTACCCGACCGGGGCGTCCGCGCTCTGGAGTGACTTCAACGAGGCCAACCACGACGCGATGATCAAGGCGGAGCTGTTCTCCTGGCCCGTGACGCTCGCGATCATGGTGCTCGCGTTCGGTTCCCTCGTCGCCGCCGGACTGCCGCTACTGCTGACCCTGGCCGGGCTCGTCGCCTCGGCGGGTGGACTGGTCCTGCTCAACACGGTCACTCCGATCTCGGTGTGGGCCATGAACTTCGCGATGATGTTCGCCCTCGCGCTCGGCATCGATTACGCCCTGTTCATCGTCGCGCGGTTCCGGGATGCACTGAGCAAGAGCGGAGACCCGCGCGCAGCGGTGGCCGAGACGATGGACACCGCAGGCAAGGCTGTCGTGTTGTCGGGCCTGACGGTACTGGTGAGCCTGTCCGCAGTGCTCCTCGTACCGGCTCCCGCGGTCCGGACGATGGCCGTAGGGATCATGCTTGCGGTGACGTTCGTCCTTGCCGCGACCCTGACGCTGCTCCCTGCGGTGTTGGGAAAGATCGGTGCGAAGGTCAATGCCGGATCGCTCCCGTACGCCAAGCGCCAGCAGCACCGGTCTCCGAAATTCGAGGCATGGGGCAACCTGCTGCACACGCATCCGTGGCCGTTCGCGATCGGGTCGCTTCTTGTGCTGATCGCACTCTCGATTCCGGTACTGGGACTGAAGGTTGCGATGCCCTCGATCCAGGTCGTTCCCACCGACGCGCCCGTCCGCCAGGGCTACGAACTCGTCCAGGCCCAGATGGGCGACGGCGCACCGGGAATGCTCCAGATCATCAGCCCGGCGGCCGACGCCGACTCGGCAGCGGCCACGGCGCGGGCGACCGAAGGCGTCACGATGGTCACCCCACCGATGCCGGCGTTGGACGGTTCCGACTACGTGATGCTGCAGGCCGTCCCGAACGTCGACCCGTCGGACGACGCAATGGGCTCGATCGTGGATCGATTGCGTTCCGACCTGCCGTCGCAGGCCCTGGTCGGCGGCGCGCCCGCGGAGAACCTCGACTTGCAACAGGCGCTCAACGATTACCTCCCCGTGATCGTCGGGGTCATCCTCGCCCTCGGATTCCTGTTGCTGCTGGTCGCACTCCAGGCCCCGCTGATCGCCATCCTGGGCACGATGGTCAGCCTGCTCTCGACCGCGGCCGCGTTCGGCGTTGCCAAGTTGATCTTCCAGGACGGACACGGATCCGGACTCCTCGGCTTCACCACGCAAGGCTTCCTCGACGGCTGGGGGCCCGTGTTCTTCTTCGCGATGATCTTCGCCATCGCGATGGACTACACGGTGTTCCTGCTCTCGACCGCCAAGGAGCACTACGAAGAGTCGGGTGACCCGAAGGTCGCCCAGGTCATGGGACTGGCGCATTCTGGCAGGGTCATCGCTGCCGCGGCGGCGGTCATGGTGGCGGTGTTCTTCACGTTCGCCTTCGCCGAACCGCTGCCGCCGAAGGAGATGGGCATCATCCTCGGCGTCGCCGTCCTGCTCGACGCGGTCCTCATCCGCCTCGTGCTGCTCCCGGTGCTGCTGCGCCTGACCGGCCACGCAGCCTGGTGGTCGCCGGCCTGGCTGCGCCGGATCCTGCCTTCCATCAGTTTCTCGCACAGCTGACCCGAGGTATGGGTGGCGGGACCCTGCCACCCATACCCCGTGGGGTATACCGAGTACAATCGAAAGGGTTGCCATGACAGGAAACGACGAGAACACGAAATGGAACTTCCGGTGAAAACGCTTCCACATCACGACGGTTGGACCGTAGAACGCGTCGTTCCGCTCATGGCCGGCGTCATGGTGCTGCTGAGCGTGGCACTGACACTTGCCCTCTCCCCCTGGTGGCTGATTCTCACCGGATTCGTGGGCGTCAACCTTGTCTTCTACTCCGCCGCCGGGTGGTGCCCCGCCAGCCTGATCATGGAGAAGGCCGGACTGGAGCGGGCGAGCTGCCGCCTCTCGCCGACCGCCACCGGAACCCGCTGATACCGCCCTTCGGGGCGAACGCAGACCGATCATGAATCTCGCACTGTCCACCACACTGCAGACCACGTTCGCGGACGCGGTCGAGAAGACCCGAACCGCGTTGCAGGAACAAGGGTTCGGAGTGCTCACCGAAATCGATATGCAGGCCACCCTGAGGGCCGGGCGACCGCGTCACATCAGCCGACGATCCCCGCGTCGCGCAGTCCCCTGATCTGTTCGTCCGTCAGCCCGAGTCCGGCGAGAACCGTGTCGGTGTGCTGGCCGAGTGCGGGGACCGGGCGCATCGGCAGCTCGACATCCCGGAAGTTCATCGGCGGCAGGAGCCCTCGCACCATGCCCGCCTCGGTTTCCACCTCACGCCATCGATCCCGGGCGGTGACCTGCGGGTGCTCGATGAGTCCGCGGAGGTCCCGCAGCTGGGCCGCGGGAATGCCGGCCGCCGCGAGCTTCTCGTCCAGGTCGGCGCTCGCGAAACAGCTCGTCGCGTCGCCGACCAGCTTGTCGACCTCGTGGCGGCGGCGTACACGTTCGACGTTCGTGGAATACCGCGGATCGTGTGCCAGTTCGGGCATTCCCAGCACCTCGGTCACCAACGTCCGCCACCCGCGGTCGTTCTGCACACCGATGAGGATCTCGCCGTCCGACGTGGGGTACTTGTCGTAAGGGGCGATCGACGTGTGCGCCAGACCCATGCGGGGAACCTGCCGGTCCTGGTACATCTGCAGGTACATCGGGTAGCCCAGCCACTCCGCCGTCGCATCGAACATCGACACGTCGATCGTCGCGCCGACCCCGGTGCGATGCCTGCGCAGCAGAGCCGCCTGGATCGCGGTCAACGCGTACATTCCGGCGGCGATGTCCGAGGTCGGGATTCCCGTCTTCACAGCCGTCTCGGGCGTCCCCGTGATCGAGCACAGGCCGGTCTCCGATTGGACCAGCAGGTCATAGGCCTTGCGGTCGCGCATCGGCCCCTCGGCGCCGTACCCGGACATGTTCACCACGACCAGTTCCGGGTGGCCGGCCCGGAGCATGTCGGCGCCGAGTCCGAGACGTTCGGCGGCGCCGGGCGCGAGATTCTGGAGGAACACGTCCGCACCGGCGATCAGTGACGTGACGGCGTCGATACCGGCCGGGGACTTCAGATCCACCGCGAACGACTCCTTGCCGCGGTTGAGCCAGACGAAATGCGCGGCGAGGCCTAGCACCGCACTGTCGTAGTCGCGCGCGAAATCGCCGTCGCCCACCCGTTCGACCTTCACCACCCGGGCGCCCAGATCCGCCAGGTGCCGGGTAGCGAGAGGTGCCGCGACGGCCTGCTCGAGGCTCACCACCGTCAGCCCTTCGAGCGGCAGTTCGGCCGCTGCCCCCGTGTGTGACGGGTCCGGTCGATTCTTCGTCACGGGGACGTCCTTTCGTGGGGCCACGCGTCAGCCGGTGGGACCGTCGGTGACGAGCGGCCAGAGTTCGTCCGAGCCGACCGCAGTGCACAGGATCTCCGCGTCCCAGGACGCCACCGTTCCGAACTCACTGCGCCAGGAGAGGATTCGGTTTGCGTGGCGGTGCAGTTCGTGCTCCATCGTGAAGCCGATCGCGCCCAGAGCCTGATGCGCGTTCTGCACGATCACCGCTGCCGCGTGTCCGCTGCACGACGCCGCGGCAGCAATGGCGAACCGGGTCCGGGCGCTGTCGAATCCGTGGTCGACCACAGCGTCGACAGCGGCATCGGTGGCGGCACGGGCGAGCGCTGATTCCGCGGCGAGGTCGGCGACCAGCGCCTGGACCGCCTGGAACTTTCCGATGGCGCGGCCGAATTGCACGCGCGCGCTGGTGTGCTCGACGACGAGTTCGAGGATTCTGTCCATCGCACCGACCGACGCGAGGACCCGGATGAGTGCGCCTCGATACCGGAACTCCTCGACGAGTGTCCGGGGTACCTCGATACCGGACAACTCGGAGGTCTCCACCTGGATGTGGTCGCGTGGTTCGCTCGCCAGGTTCACCGATTCGGTCAGTTCGAGGTCAGCGCGGGCAACCTCCGCGACCCGCCAGGACGCGTCGGCGTCCGGCCACAGTACGACGACCGTGTCGGCGAACCGTGCCCACGGCACGTGCCGGGCGCTCCCGTTCTCGTCGAGTACGGCTGCCGTGCGGACCGCCGGACCGACACCGAGACCGGCCTGTTCGAGCAACCACCCTGCGAGCAAGTCGTTCTCTCCCACCGGTACCGCGGCCGCGGAAGCACCCGCGGCACCGAGAAGCAGCGCCGCCTCGGCCCAGCCCGCGCCGCTGCCACCGTCGGTTTCGCTCCCGGTCAATCGGTCGAGACCGAGTTCGCCGAGGGTCTGCCACAGCGGGCGGTCGAATTCGACGACCTCTCCGATGCGGTGGTCGTCCCCGGCGGTGAACACCTCGGAGAGCATCTGCGCGAAATCGCGCAATTCGGGGGACTCCGTCATCGCATTCCCAATCCTCGTGCGATGACCCCGCGCAGGATCTCGCTGGTTCCGCCGCGCAGCGTGAAGCCCGGCCGTTGCATGACGCCGGCCCGGACGAGCCGGCGGAGCTGGTCGTCGGATGCGGTGTAGCCCGCGATCTCGTCGGCGAGGTCGGCGAGATCTCCCTCCGTCTTGGTACCCAGCACCTTGACCACCGACGCCGCGAGTTCCGCATTCTCACCACGCTCGAGTGATTCCGACACCGCGGTGGACATGTGGTGCAGGCCCACCATGCGCGCGATCGTGGCACCGATCCTGGTGTCGGGCTCGAGAACACAGTCGGCAACGGACCGTACGAGACCGTCCAGCACACCGAAGGTGGACAGGAACCGTTCCGGCCCGCTCCGTTCGTACCCGAGTTCGCTCGTCACCTGTTCCCAGCCTGCGCCGACCGTCCCGAGCACGAGATCGTCGGGGACGAAGACGTCGTCGAGGAGCACCTCGTTGAAGTGGTGGTCGCCGGACATCGACATGATCGGCCGGATCGTCACGCCGGGGGAGTCGAGCAGGACGATGAACTGGCTCAGACCGTCGTGGCGGTGGGCAGGGTCGAGCGGGGCGGAGCGCGCCAGCGCGAAGAACGCATCGGCGTGGTGGGCGCCCGAGGTCCACAGTTTGGTTCCGCTGAGCTTCCAGCCGCCGTCGACCTGCGTCGCTTTCGTCTTGACACCGGCGAGGTCGGAACCCGAGTCGGGCTCGGACATGCCGATGGCCCAGCAGATCTCACCCGCTGCGATCCCGGGGAGAAACCGCTGCTTCTGTTCCTCCGTGCCGTATTTCAGCAACGACGGCGCCGCCTGGCGGTCGGCCACCCAGTGCGCCGCCACCGGAGCACCGACCGCAAGAAGTTCCTCCGTGACGACGAACCGCTCCATGAACGTCCGGCCGTGGCCCCCGTACTCGACCGGAATGGTCATGCCGACCCATCCCTGCGCGGCAAGGCTGCG
The DNA here is from genome assembly GCF_042730335.1 of Rhodococcus sp. NPDC060084. Lineage (NCBI taxonomy): Bacteria > Bacillati > Actinomycetota > Actinomycetes > Mycobacteriales > Nocardiaceae > Rhodococcus > Rhodococcus sp. NPDC060084. Next base: position 16,344 of record NZ_JBHWWX010000014.1, on the reverse strand, counting down.
GGAGAACTCGGTGTTCCACCGCGTCAGCCACGTGTCGACACCGGGCGTGAACGTCCCCGCGTCGACCTGTTCCTTCAGGAACGCCCGGACGCGTGCGCGCAGTTCGGACAGTGCGGCATCCTCGGGTCCGGATTTCGGCACCAATCGTGTGCTCATCGTCCATCTCTTCCATTGCTCGCCGGCACCGGAACACCGCCCGGGCACAGCAGATTCAAGGACAGTTCCGCGTATCGTTCCGCGATCACCTGCGGTGTATCCGGACCTGTGGGGTCGTACCAGTTCGCGATCGCGGACGTCATCGCCAGGATCGACCGGCGGCAGTCGTCGGGGTAGCGGGTCGTGAACACACCCTCCTCGATTCCGGCGTCGATGATGTCCCGGATCCGGCGTCGCCCGGCCCGTCGTCGTTCCTCGTACAGTCGCGCGCCTTCCGGTTCGAGGTTACGCACCTCGGTGGCGATCATCCGGGCATGATCGGGAAACTGCGTACGGAACGCGACGTTACCCCGCACGAAAGCGCGCAGTTGCTCTGTCGCATCGTCACCGGACTCGGCGAGTTCGGCATCGCACACGGCGTCGTACGTGTCCACACCGTCCATCAGCGTGGCGAGAAGCAACTCCTGTTTGTTCTTGTAGTGGTAGTACAGCGCCGACAGGCTGACACCGGCCTCGTGCGCGATCGTGCGAATCGACGACGAGCCGTACCCGTTCCGAACGAACTCCCTCCGGCCGGCTTCGATGAATATCCGTTGCTTCGCCGACGGTGCTCTCACGACGGGACCCCGGAGTCGCCGTACCTCGCGATGAGGTCGCGGAGTTCACCTTTGACCATCTTTCCGGTCGGTGTGCGCGGAAGCCCGCCCACGACGCGAACCTGCCTCGGGCACTTGAAGCGAGACAATCGTTCCCGGCAGAACTCGAGGATCTCGCGCTCCGGATCGTCACTGTCCACCACGTCCGAAAGCTGCACGAACGCCTCGACGCGCTCGCCGAGATCGGCATCGGGCACGCCTACGACCGCGACGTCGTGAACGAGGGGGTGCAGCGCCAGAACGCTCTCGACTTCCTGCGGATAGATATTGACGCCGCCCGAGATGATCGTGAAGTTCTCCCGACCGGTGAGGAACAGGACATCGTCGTCGTCCAGGTATCCGAGATCACCTGTTGTAAACCAGGATTCCCGGAACGGGTGTCGGGCGGACGCGGTCTTGACCGGGTCTTTGTGGTATTCGAAGGAGAAGTCCCGGCGCTCGAAGTACACCGTCCCGATCTCTCCTGCCGGGAGCACCCGACCGGCTTCGTCGCAGATCCGGGCGAGGCCCAGAGTGCCCGGTCCCCCGGTCCGGCCGACACATCCGGGTTTACGGAGCCACTCCTGCGGGGTGACCACCGTACTGCCGATCGCCTCGGTCGCGGAATAGTACTCGTACACGATCTCACCCCACCACCGCATGAGTTCCTGTTTGACCTCGACCGGGCACGGCGCCGCGGAGTGGAGCGCATACCGCATCGACGACAGGTCGTACCGGTCACGCACCTCGCGTGGGAGTTTCAGCAACCGCACGAAATGAGTGGGAACCCATTGACTGTGGGTGACTCGATAGCGCTCGATGCAGTCGAGTGCGAGTTCCGGTTCGAACCGTTCCATGAGCACTACGGTCCCCCCGAGCGCCTGGGTCGACACGCTGTAGCGCAAGGGTGCCGAGTGGTAGATCGGCGCAGGCGAGAGGTACACCGAGTCTTCGCCGAAGCCGAAGCCGCGCACCGTCTTCAGGAGCGGCGGACCGGGCTCGTCCTCGATCCGGGCGCCGGTGAGCGGAGGCTTGATTCCCTTCGGCCTCCCGGTGGTACCCGAGGAATACAGCATGTCGCTGCCACGCGGCTGATCCGCCGGTGGTTCGGTGGGCAATCCCGCAATTTCGTCCTCGTACACGAGGTGCCCCGTGATCGGACCGGAGAAGGCGAGCCGGTGCGCCACTTTGGGCGTGAGCGCGACGATCTCTTCGGCGAGTGGTGCGAGTGGCGCCGAGACCGCCAGTACCGTTGCGTCACAGTCGTCGACGATGTACCCGGCCTCCGCGGCGGACAGATGCGAGTTGACGAACGTGATGTATGCCCCGGATCGCAATGCTCCCCAGTACAGTTCGAATACCGAGGCGTCGTTGACCGACAACACGGCGATATGATCGCCGGCTCCGACACCGTGGGCGCGGAGCCAATGCGCGAACCGGACCGATGAGTCCTCGAGCTGACGGTAGGTGATCGTCCGGCCCGTCGCGACCTCGTGCACGGCGGGCCGATCCGGTTCCGCGGCTGCGTATCGGCCCGGATACATCCCTAGAGCCCCAGATCCTTCGAGATGATCGTCTTCATCACTTCGCTGGTGCCGCCGTAGATTCGGGTGACGCGGGTGTCCGCGTACAGGCGGGCGATGGGGTACTCGGTGATGTACCCGTAGCCGCCGTGCAATTGGAGACACTTGTCGATCACGCGCCCGGCGACCTCGGTGCAGAACAGTTTTGCACGAGCGGCATCGGCGACGCTCAGTTCCTTGCGGTCGAGAAGTTCGAGACAGTGGTCGACGTAGACGCGGGCGGCCTGGGTCTCCGCGGAGCACTCGGCGAGGACGAATTTGGTGTTCTGGAACGCGGCGACCGGCTTCCCGAAAACTTTGCGGTCCCTGGTGTACGCGAGTGCGTGCGCAATCGCGGCTTCGGCGAAGCCGACCTGGTTGAGCGCGATACTCAATCGCTCCTGCGGCAGGTTGTGGGTGAGGTATCCGAAGCCGGCACCCTCCTCGCCGAGAAGGTTTTCGGCGGGAACGCGAACGTCGTTGTACGACAGTTCGGCCGTGTCCTGCTGGTGCAGGCCGATCTTGTCGAGTTTGCGCCCGACGGAGAATCCTTCGGTGTCGGTGGGCACGGCGATGATCGACAGTCCCCCTCGACGGTTCTCCGGGTCGAACGGCGAAGTCCGGCACACCGTGAGGATCAGGTCGGCCGTCACCCCGCCCGTGATGAAGGTCTTCGCTCCGTTGACGATGTAGTGCGAGCCGTCGTCCGACAACTTTGCGGTGGTCGCGATGTTGGCGAGGTCGGAACCGGTACCCGGTTCGGTCATTGCGATGGCCGTCATGATCGAGCCGTCCGCGAAGCCCGGAAGCCAGCGCTTCTTCTGCTCCTCGGTGGCGTATTCGAGCAGGTACGGCAGGATCAGGCACGCATGAACGGTGTACGAGCCGAACGAGACTCCGGCGCGGGCCACCTCTTCGAACACGATGGTGTTGTAGACGAAGCTCGATTCTCCGCCCCCACCGAACTCCTCGGGTACCTGGATGCCCAGAACGCCGAGTTCACCGAGCCGGGTGAAGAATTCGCGCGGGGGACGTCCGAGTTCGTCCCACTCCTCGCGGTGCGGAACGACTTCCTTTTCGATGAAGTCCCGCAACATCTTCCGGAATTGCTCGTGCTCTTCGGTCATGATCGTGCGTTGCATGGTGCGTCCTTCGAACGGCGCTGAGGCGGGTCAGTTACCCGTGAAGTTGCCCGGGCGGCGTTCGAGGAACGCGGAGAGGGCCTCACGGTGGTCTTGGGTGTGGTGTGACAGTGCTTGCAGGGAGGCAGAGAGTTCGAGCAGGGTATCGAGGTCCACGCGCTGGCCCTCGCGGAGAAGCTTTTTCGTCATGCGCAGCGCGTTCGGCGGATTGACCGCGACCCGAGCGGCCAGTGCGTTCGCCGCCCCGAGCAGTTCTTCGGGTTCGACGACCTGCGACACCATGCCCCATTCGAGTGCGGTCGCGGCGTCCACGCGATCTCCGGTGAACGCCATTTCGGCGGCGCGGGCAGCACCGACCGCGCGGGGCAGCAGCCACGCGCCGCCGTCACCGGGGATGATGCCGAGCTTGACGAAACTTTCGGCGAAGAACGCCTTCGTGGAGGCAATTCGCATGTCGCACATCATCGCCAGGTCGCACCCCGCGCCGACGGCCGGGCCGTTGACGGCAGCGATGATCGGTACCTCGCAGTGGTAGATCGCTTTGGGCAGCCGCTGGATGCCGCGGCGGTAGCCCTCCCGGAGCGCGTGCGGCGCGCCCGCGAACATTCCGGCGCGCTCGTCCATGTCCTTGACGTTGCCGCCGGCGGAGAAGGCGCTTCCGGCACCGGTGAGGACCACCACGCGGGTCTCGATGTCGTTGTTCGCTTCGTCGACCAGATTCACGAGGCGCTCGACGACGTCGTCTCCCGAGATCGGGTTGCGGGCATCGGGAAGGTTGATCGTCCACGTGACGACGTTTCCGTTGCGCTCACTGAGTACGACGTCCTGCGCTGTCGTCATAGGGGTCGTGGTCCTTCCGTCGCCGAGGTGGCCCGAACCGTGATTTGGTCGAACGATCGTTAAACTACGGACACGGCACGCGACTGTAAAGGCCCCGAGCGGTGTCCGGTCAGTCGGGCAGGCTCATGCCCGATTCGGCAATTCGTATGCGAACCTCGTCGGGGAAGACGTTGCGGAACACGAACGGATCCCGGCCCAGGACCCATCCGGGCGCGAGCGCCGTGGCGTACCGCTCGAAGTACCCGAGTTGTTTTCCGAAGAGGACGAGTTCCTCGGGGCTCGAGGTGTTCCATTTGCGGCCGAGCGACACGAGAGCGCCTATCAACTCGCTCAGACGCAACTCCCCCATGTCCCGGCCGAGCAGCGGCCCGAAGGTGTCGGCCACTTGCCGGCCCACCTCCACATCGTCGAGGTCGAGATCCGCCGCGACACCCAGCGCCCGCACACTGCGGGCCACCTCGGTGAAATCTCCCTCGAGCAGTGCGGCCCGGAACAGCGAGCGGAGCAACTCGCGCCATTTCTCGGGCAACTCGCCGACGATCCCGAAGTCGAGCAGTGCGACCCGGCCGTCGTCGAGGAGCCAGAGATTTCCCGCGTGCACGTCCCCGTGGAAAGGCCCGTGGCACAGCACCGCCTCGATCCACACCTTCACTCCCCGTCGCACGAGCAGCGCGGTGTCGATACCGTCCTGCCCCGGGACGACACGGTCGAGCGGTCGGCCGCTGAGCCGTTCCATGCAGATCACACGCGGGCCGCACCAGTCCCAGTACACCTCGGGGACCGTCACGAATCTGTTGTCGCCGAAGGCCGCGATGTTGCGCCGGAACCGGTCCTGCCGGTCCGCCTCGACCGTGGCGTTGAGTTCGGTCATGGTCGCGTTGTAGAGGTCGCGGATGATCGCGGGGGTGTTCGCGATGCGAAAGAACTCGAATACCTGCAACATTCGTGCGCCGACATACGCGGCACGGAGGTCGACGAGCATACGATGCGCGATCCCCGGTCGCTGCACCTTCACCACAGCACGTCGTCCGTCGCGCAGCACGCAGCCGTGTACCTGCGCGACGGAAGCCGCGGCGAGCGGCACGTCCTCGAACGACAGGAACATCTCGTCGATCGGGTGGCCGAGATCCGCTTCGATGACCGCGCGCGCTTCGGCGGACGGAAAGGTGGGGACGTCGTCCAGCATCCGCAGGCAGGCATCCGCGAGAGCGACCGGGAACAGCCCCGGCGACGAGGCGACCAGCTGGCCGAGCTTCACGAAAGTGGGCCCGAGGTGCTCGAACGCGTCGACCGTTCCGTGCGCGGCAGCAGCGACAACGCCGCGGCCACGCGGACGGACAACCCAGCGCAGTACCGCCCACAGCACGAACGTCACGAGAACGACGCCCACCACCACGGCGCGGCCGAGTTCGGCGAGCCCGAATCGGTCGAGCGGCGGCCGGTCCACCCGCAGGGCCTCGGGTGACGGGCCGCCCGAACACGGCCCCACGGGTCCGCGAGGCGAGGGGTGCGCCTCCCCCACGGTCACCTCCGATGCCTGGTCGCGCAGTGTGTGATCCTGCACCGCGTGCCCCCACTCCTTCACCGACGCGCGCACCCGACGGCGCGGCTGTGAGCACGGTACCCGGAGAGGTGCCCAGGATCGAGAGGCACGAACGCTCGAACGTGAGTTCTCGGGGTATTTCTCAGGGTATTTCTCAGGGTGTTCTGTGTCGGTACCCACGACTACCCTTTGACGGGTAGTCGTTCGGGCCGACGAATCGGAGTGGGTGCGGTATGGCAGAACAACTTCTCCCCGGTCCCCCCGGCGCTGTCGCCGACGAGACCGATTTCATGGGGCTGGCCGAGCCGTTCCGGCGCGAGCTTCTCGCCCATTGTTACCGCATGAGCGGGTCGCTCCACGATGCCGAAGACCTCGTGCAGGAAACGTATCTCCGAGCATGGCGCGGGTACGACAATTTCGGCGGTCGCTCGTCGCTGCGCACATGGTTGCACCGCATCGCGACCAACGTCTGTCTCACTGCGCTCGAGGGTCGGAAACGCCGTCCGCTGCCCACCGGTCTCGGTGCGCCCAGTTCCGACCCCGCAGACGATCTCGTGGTCCGCCAAGAGGTTCCCTGGCTCGAACCCATCCCCGGCACCTACACCGACGACGGGCGGACCGACGATCCGTCCGATCCGGCAACGATCGTCGCGTCGCGCGATTCGATCCGGCTCGCCTTCGTCGCGGCGCTGCAGCATCTGTCCGCACGGCAACGCGCGGTGCTCCTGCTGCGCGATGTCCTGCAGTGGCGCGCGGCCGAGGTTGCCACGGCGCTCGACACGTCGACAGCCGCGGTCAACAGTCTGCTCCAGCGTGCCCGCGCGCAGTTGAAAGATGCTCAGGTCACGTCCGATCGGCCGACCGAACCCGAGAGCGCGGAGGCCAAGGCCCTCGTGGAGCGGTGGGTCGAAGGGTTCGAGAAGTACGACATCGACTCGCTCGTCGACATGCTCACGAAGGACGCGATCTGGGAGATGCCGCCGTTCGACGGCTGGTACCAGGGCGCCGACGCCATCGTCACCCTCATCAAGCTCAATTGTCCGGCGAAGGGCCCCGGCGACCAGGTCATGCTGCCCACAACCGCAAACGGTCAGCCTGCGCTCGGGCTCTACATGCGCGGGGAGGACGGCGTGCACCGCCCTTTTCAGCTCCAGGTTCTCGACATTGTCGGCGGGAAAGTCGCGCATGCCACGGCCTTCTTCGCCGATGACACCACCGCCCTGTTTGCCCGGTTCGGCCTGCCGGCGTTCCCGACGACCCGAAGCTGAGACACATTTCCGCACCGTGCCCCGACCGCGCGCAGCGGCTACCCGAGACACCCGGTGATCGGTGCCCCTGATAGAGAAGGGGACATGATCACCGACGCGGCGCCGTTCCCGCTCGACCGACCCACCACGTTCACAGGCATCGGCCTGTCGATCACAGGCGACAACGAGATAGCGGTATCGCAGCCCGTCGGTCCCCGCTACCTCGACCACCGTGGACAGACGACCATCGGCTCGGTCGGTGTGCTCACCGACGTGTCCGTGGGTGCGGCTGTCGCAGTCGCGCGGTTGCACGCCACCGGTGAACGACCACAGTCCGTGATGTCCCAGATCACCGCGTCGACGGCCCACCCGTTCCCCGTCACGGGGGCAGTCTCGGGACGTGGCCGCAGCGTCTACTTCGACGACACCACCGGACTGGCAGAAGCGACCCTGTTCGACGACGACGGCAACCCCGTGATGCACCTGACCGGACGGTCGATCGTGGTGGGACGCGCACCGTCCGACGCACTTCGCGCGCCGGATGTCACTCACGCCGCTGCCACCGGCACCGAGCCCGGGCCGTGCGCGGACCCCGGCGTACTCGCCGAACTGGGTGGTCTCGAGATCGTCGCCGGTATCGCCGCGGAGACCGTGCCCCGTGGCCCGTTGGCGGAACTACTGGGACTGACCCTCACCGCCGTCGAGCACGGCACGGTGCAGGGCGAGATCGTCCCGCTCGCATGGATGGCCAATCCGATCGCCTCCGTCCACGGCGGCGTGCTCATGTCGATGGCGGAGATCGTGTCCGGTCTGGCCGCACAGACCCTCACCGGCGTCGGCGGCCGATACCGGCTTCTCCAGATCAGTGCCGACTATCTGCGTTCCCCTGCCGCACCGGGCCCTGCCGTGCAGATCAAGTCGGAGGTAACCCGCGCCGGGCGCCGCCTCGCCTCGATCGAGACGGTGATCTGCGGTGCGGACGGCACCGTGTATGTGCGTGCCCGCGCGAACGCTCAGCTCTTCCCCGGCGTCTAGGCGGTACGGCGTCGCCAGGACCGGGACCGTGTGATCACCCGGCTCGGCGTGCCGCCGCCACGGCTGTCGCGCCGAGGCGGGGGAAACGCCCGTCGGAGATTGTCGTGAACGTGTTACCCAGCCGATTCGTGACGAACGCGACCGACAGTCCCGTCTCGGGATCGGCGAAGGCCCCGGACCCGCCGAAGCCGTAGTGACCCACGGATCGGAGCGGCTGATGCCTCGAGGCAACCCAGCCCGGGTGATACCCGAGACGCCAGTTGGCCCGGATTCCGAGTACGTAATCGCGGCCTCGGGTCTGAACCTCGGTCAACTGCCGGACGGTGTCTTCCTCCAGGAAGCGGACATCGTCGATCGCCCCGCCGCAGGCGATGGCCGCGTACATCCGGGCCAGCGCCCGGGCGGTGAAAACGCCGTTCCAGCCCGGCATCACGGAATCGTGCGCCCGGGGGCTTCGCATCAACTCGTCGAATCCCTCGGCCATGCCGGCCTCGGCGATTCCACGCAGACCGGGTGTCCTGGCGAGTACCGCGCCTGCGGTGGCCCACGGGGCGGGCAGAAAATTGATCTTGGGGAAGACTCGCGCGATGCGATGACGCTGGTCCTGCGGCACCCGGTACCAGAACTCATCCATTCCGAGCGGCTCGGCAATTTCGGTGCGGACGAGTTCCTCGAACGATTTCCCGGACGCGCGCGCCGCTACCTCCGCAACGAGGTTTCCGTAGGTGACGGCGTGATAGCCGGGTCCGGCCAATCGACGCGCGTCCGGCGGCGCGGCGGCGAGCGCGGCAGCGACGGCCTCGGAGTCGAGCAACCCGAAGCGCCCCGGAACGAGTCCCCGCGCCTTGTGCAGCCCGGCGCGGTGGGACATCAGCTCACGAACGGTGATGGCGTCCTTGCCTGCGGCGGCGAACTCCGGCCAATACTGCGCCACGGGGCTGTCGTACTTGACGAGCCCTCGCTCGGCGAGGCGGTGGAGAACCGTGCTGGCGACTCCCTTCCCCGTCGAGAAGGACAGCACCACCGTGTCCCGTTTCCACCGCTTGTCGCGGGCGGCCCACCCGGCCCAGATGTCGAGAACGCATTCGCCGTGCAGGTAACACGTCAGTGCACCGCCACCTTGACCGGGCGAAAAGAACATCCGGAAGAACTGATCCGCGACCGGCATGAAGCGCGGGTCGACCACCATCTGCGTGGCCGGTATGTCGTTCTCGGTCATGCCACCCGTGCTCCTAGCGCTACCGTCGCGAACCGCTGTCCCCCGCACGATCGTAGGAGCCGCGCACCACGGGCGTGGAGGTTCTCCGCGTTCGGGTGGGCGTCTGCACCTCCCGGGGAATCGGTGTAAGGATGGAGCCCATGACCATCGCGCCACATTCGGAGATCCGCTCCGGCATCGATCTCGAACATGTCGACGAGCACGTCCGGCCCCAGGACGACCTGTTCGAGCACGTCAGCGGGCGATGGCTCGCCGAACACGAGATTCCGGCCGATCGCGCTCTCGACGGCGCGTTCCGCACGCTCGCCGACAAAGCCGAGGTCGACGTCCGGTCGATCATCGAGGAGGCTGCGGCGTCGAGCGCCGAACCCGGCACCGATGCGCAGAAGATCGGTGACCTGTTTGCGAGTTTCATGGATATCGATTCGATCGAGGCCGCGGGCATGGCTCCGATCTCCGCGGAACTGGCTGCGATCGCGGGCGCGCCCGATCGCGCTGCACTCGCGTCGGTCCTCGGCGAACTTCAGCGAGTCGGTGTCAGCGGGGCGCTCGCGCACTACGTGGACACCGACTCGAAGAACTCGCAGCGTTATCTGATCCACGTCGCGCAGGGCGGACTCGGCCTTCCCGACGAGTCGTACTACCGGGAGGAGCGGTACGCCGCCATCCGCGACTCGTACACCGGGCACATCGGCCGTATGTTCACCCTCGCCGGCCTCGACCACGACCCTGCGCGGGTGGTCGCTCTGGAGACCGCGCTTGCTGCCGGGCACTGGGATGTCGTCACACGCCGCGACGCCGACCTGACCTACAACCTGGTCACGCTCGAATCGTTGATCGCCGATCTGCCCGGGTTCGAGTGGACGGACTGGATCACGGCCACCGGTGCGACCGCCGGGCAATGGTCCGAGATCGTCGTGCGGCAGCCCAGTTTCCTCGAGGTGTTCACGCAGTTGTGGACCGACCAGTCGCTCGACGACTGGAAGGCGTGGGCGGCATGGCGGGTGCTTCGGGCACGTGCCCCGTACCTTTTCTCGGCAATCGTCGACGAGAACTTCGCGTTCTACGGACGCGAACTCACCGGCGCTCAGGAGATCCGCGCTCGGTGGAAGCGCGGCGTGTCGCTGGTGCAGGACCTGCTCGGTGAGGCCGTCGGCAAGATCTACGTCGAGCGGCATTTCCCTGCCGAGGCGAAGACCCGGATGCAGGTGCTCGTCGACAACCTCACAGAGGCGTACCGGCAGAGCATCACCGACCTCGAGTGGATGAGCCCGGAGACCCGCCGGGCGGCACTGCGCAAGCTCGACAAGTTCACCCCCAAGGTCGGGTATCCGGACAGGTGGCGGGACTATTCGGCGGTGTCCATCGCTGCCGACGACCTCGTCGGCAACTACCGCAGCGGGTATGCCGCGGAGTACGACCGCGATCTCGCCAAGCTCGGCGGTCCGGTCGATCGTGACGAGTGGTTCATGACCCCGCAGACGGTCAATGCCTACTACAACCCGGGAATGAACGAGATCGTCTTCCCGGCAGCGATTCTGCAGCCCCCGTTCTTCGATCTCCACGCCGACGACGCCGCGAACTACGGCGGGATCGGTGCGGTGATCGGGCACGAGATCGGACACGGATTCGACGACCAGGGTGCCAAGTACGACGGGGACGGAAACCTCGAGAATTGGTGGACCGACTCGGATCGTGAGGAATTCGGTAAGCGCACCGCACAACTGATCGCGCAGTACGACACGTTCGAGCCGAAGGCATTGCCCGGACATCACGTCAACGGGAAGTTCACGATCGGCGAGAACATCGGCGATCTCGGCGGCCTCTCGATCGCCCTGAAGGCGTACGCGATCGCACTCGACGGCCGCCCTGCGCCCGTCATCGACGGGCTGACCGGACTGCAGCGCGTGTTCTTCGGCTGGGCTCAGGTGTGGCGCACCAAGGTCCGCGACGAAGAGGCGCTCCGCCGACTCGCCGTCGATCCGCATTCGCCGCCCGAGTTCCGGTGCAACGGGGTCGTCCGGAACATCGACGAGTTCTACCGGGCGTTCGACGTGCGGGAAGGCGACGGCCTCTACCTCGACCCGTCGGAGCGCGTGAAAATCTGGTGATCGATACGCGAAAGCCCCCATGTTCTTTCCGAACATGGGGGCTTTCGTGGTGTCGTCAGCCGAGGTGCGAGCTGGGCACCGGGACGCCGCGCGCGTGGAACCACGGGATGGGGTCGGTCTTGACGCCGTTGGGCAGCCACACTTCGTAGTGGAGGTGCGGTCCGGTGGACTGGCCGCGGTTACCCATCGTCGCGATCACGTCGCCGGCACGCACGTGCTGACCGACCGAGACCAGGGACTGGTCGATGTGCCCGAACACTCCGATCGTTCCGTCGTCCTGAGCGATGCGAACCCACAGTCCGAATCCCGTGGCCGGGCCGGTCTCGATCACGACACCGTCGGTCACCGACACGATGGGGGTACCGATCGAGTTGGCGATGTCGATGCCGTTGTGGTTGGTGCCCCACCGCGCGCCGAAGCCGGAGGTGAGAGTGCCCGCGGCGGGGAACGCCAGTGCGGGGCGACGCGCAGCCTCTTCGCGTGCGGCCTGTTCGGCTGCCTCGCGGGCGAGCCGATCGGCTTCCTCGTGCGCGATACGATCGGCCTCGGCCTGCAGGGCGGCGGCTTCGTCGGCGATCCGCTGTGCGTCACGCTCCGACGCACGCCGCAACTTCTCGGCGTAGTCGGTGGACTCGAACCCGGGGACAGTCAGGACCTGGGGTGCGGTGGACAGTGCCGTCGTCGCGATGCCCGTCCATGCCGGGCCGGTCTCCAGGCGGGACGGTCCGCCCGCAGCGTTCGCCGCTGTGGTTCCGCCGGCGGTGACGGCACCGGTCACGAGGACCACGGCTGCCCAACGGCCGACACGTGCGGCCGTGGTGAGGCCGTGGGATGCACGGGTGGCGTGGTCGAGGTGTTCCGAAGTGTGTGACAAAGCTGCGATCCCTCTTGGTCGTCCCCTGATAACGAACTGATTACGAGATCATCACGATAGCGCCGATTTTACGGATTTCCGGCGCGGCGTCTTGACACGATCGTTGTAAAAAGTGGCTCAGGTTACGAAAAAGAGATCTCTCCAGTCACACAAACCTCAGTCGGTTCGCGAGGTCTCGGAGGTTTCGGCCGAAAAGTGACCGAGGTCACGCGTCCAACAGGTTTCAGCGCGCCCGATTCATCACTTTTTCGGCTGCTTCCCAGTGCGCGTCGGCTACCCACAGGCGAGCGAAGGCGTCGACGGCTTCGGCCGGAGTCGCCCCGTTCATCACTCGTTTGATCGACGCGGACGAGTCGTTGGCGAGCGCGCGGCCGAGCGCGCGCCACCCTTCGTCGAACGTCTCGCGCGGGAGGACACGATCGACGAGTCCCACTCGCTCGGCTTCTTCGGCACGGAGGATGGTGCCGGAACCCGCCAGCATCAGAGCCCTGCCCCTGCCCACGAGCGACGCGAGCCGTTCTGCCCCACCCCACGCGGGCATGATCGCGAGCGTGGACTGATTGAACCCGATCCTGATGTCGTCGGCGGCGACCCGGATATCCGCGGCCACCGCGACCTCGGCACCCCCGCCGAGCGCATGCCCGTTCAGTGCCGCAACGACGGGCGCGGGGAACTCCGCGATCCGATCACAGATCGCCCGCATCTGGCGCGCCATCTCGGCGGCCTCCTCATGGGTGCGCAGTTTTGCCAGTTCCTTGAGATCACCGCCCGATACGAAAGCCTTGTCGCCCGCACCTCGGATGACCAGCGCACGCGCGCCGGCAGCGGCGTCGAGAACCTTCTCGAGCTGGTCCATGGTCTCGGGCGCAATCGCGTTGCGGGCGTGGGGGCGATCGATCGTGACAATCGCCAGTCCGTCTTCGAGTTCGAGATCGACCATAGCTCTGTTCTCCAAATTGATATTGGAATTCTGGAAATCGGAGAATAACATGCTCGCATATGACCGAAGCCGACTCCGAGCGCTGCGACGCACGGCAGAGCGGTCTCACCCCTTGACCTTGGAGCTCCCACGATGCGGCAGTTGCCCCCCGAATTGGTCGAACGCTACGAGCACGAAGGGTGGTGGACACGCGAGACCATCGGCGACATGCTGGCTCGTGGCCTGAAGGCCGCCCCGGACATCGAGTTCCGGGTCCACTCCGACGTGCGGCCCTGGTCGGGAACAGTCGGTGAGGTCGAAATCGTCGCGCGTCGTCTCGCTGCAGGCCTGCGCCGGCGCGGCGTCGGCCCCGGTGACGTGGTGGCGTTCCAGTTGCCGAACTGGATGGAAGCGGCCGCCGTCTTCTGGGCGACGTCCTTCCTCGGCGCGACCGTGGTGCCGATCGTGCACTTCTACGGCCGCAAGGAACTCGGGTTCATCCTGCGCGAGTCCTCGCCCAAGGTCTTCGTGTGCGCCGAGCGGTTCGGGTACACCGAGTACCAGCCCGACCTCTGCGCCGACATCCCGATCGTCGGCGTGGTCGGGCGCGATTTCGACGACCTGCTCGACGCCGAACCCTTCGAAGGCGTTCTCCCCACCGACCCCGCGGCGCCGGCACTGCTCGCCTTCACCTCCGGCACCACGAGTGATCCCAAAGGCGTGGTCCACAGCCACCGCACCCTCGGATTCGAGACGCGGCAACTCGCCGCCCGCTATCCCGCCGACCGGGGCACGCAGCTCACAGGCGCACCGGTGGGGCACTTCATCGGCATGGTCAATGCCTTCCTGATCCCTCTGCTCGACAACTCCCCCATCAACCTGCTCGACGTGTGGAACCCCGCTCGCGCAATCGAACTCATGGAGAGCGACGGCCTGGTCATCGGCGGCGGCGCGACCTATTTCGTCACCAGCCTCCTCGATCACCCGGACTTCGATCCCGGCCGGCACCTGAAGTACATGAAGTACGCCGGTCTCGGCGGCTCGACAGTTCCGGCCGCGGTGACCCGCCGGCTCGACTCGCTCGGGATCACCGTGTTCCGGGCGTACGGGAGCACCGAGCATCCGTCGATCACGAGTTCGCTGGTGACCCATCCCGTCGACAAGCGGCTCTTCACCGACGGCTGCGTCTCACCGGGAGTCGAGATCCGCCTCACCGAGGACGGCGAGATCCTGAGCCGCGGACCGGATCTCTGCATGGGCTACACCGACCCCGAACTCACTGCCCGCATGTTCGACGAGGACGGGTGGTACCACACGGGCGACATCGGGGTGCTGGACGACGACGGCTTCCTGACGATCACCGACCGTAAGGCCGACTTCATCATCCGGGGCGGCGAGAACATCAGCGCCCTCGAGGTGGAAGAAGTACTGCTCACGCTTCCGTCGGTTGCGGAGGCCGCGGTCGTCTCCGCCCCCGACGAGCGCCTGGGTGAACATGCTGCGGCCGTACTGAGGCTTCATCCGGGGCACGCGATGCCCACGCTCGACGAGTTGCGCGAACACTTCCGGGCCTCGGGTATCGCGAAGCAGAAGTGGCCCGAGGAACTGCACGAAGTGACGGAGTTCCCCCGCACCGCGAGCGGCAAGATCCAGAAGTTCCGGGTGCGCGGGGATATTGCGGCCTCCCGCGGAAGAGAATAGTATTCTCACAACAGGAGAAGGAGGATCTATGTCACCGAAAGAATTGCCGTATCCGCTGTTCGATGCGGACAACCACCTGTACGAGACCGAGGAAGCCCTCACCAAGTTCCTCCCGGAGAAGTACAAGGGCGCCATCAAGTACGTGCAGGTCGACGGCCGCACGAAGATCGCGATCCGCAATCAGATCAGCGAGTACATCCCCAACCCCACCTTCGAGGTGGTCGCTCGTCCCGGAGCGATGGAGGACTACTTCAAGAACGGCAATCCCGAGGGCAAGAGCAAGCGGGAGATCTTCGGCAAGCCGATGAAGTCGATCGACGCCTTCCGTGAACCCGCTGCGCGTCTCGAGCTCATGGACGAACTCCAGATCGACCGCACTCTGATGTTCCCGACGCTGGCCAGCCTCGTCGAAGAGCGCATGCGCGACAACCCCGAGCTGATCCACGCGGTCGTCCACTCACTCAACCAGTGGCTGTACGAGACCTGGGGATTCAACTACAAGGACCGCATCTTCACCGTCCCGGTCATCAGCCTGCCGATCGTCGACAAGGCGATCGAAGAGCTCGAGTGGTGTGTCGAGCGCGGCGCGAAGGCGATCCTCGTCCGGCCCGCACCGGTTCCCGGCTACAAGGGTCCGCGCTCGTTCGCGCTCCCGGAGTTCGATCCGTTCTGGAAGCGCGTCGTCGAACTCGACGTCCTGGTCACCCAGCACTCGTCCGACAGTGGCTACGCACGGTACAACCAGGAATGGGACGGCACGGGCGAAGAAATGCTCCCGTTCGTCACGAACGCGTTCCGCATGGTCAGCGAATGGCGTCCGATTCAGGATGCCGTGGCGTCGTGGGTCTGCCACGGTGCACTGTTCCGATTCCCCGAGCTGCGGATCGCAGTCATCGAGAACGGCGCGTCCTGGCTGCCGCACGTGCTGCAGACCCTCGCCGACGTCTACAAGAAGGCCCCCGAGGGCTTCGGCATGCAGGACCCGGTCGCAGCGATCAAGAAGAGCATCCACGTCAGCCCGTTCTGGGAAGAGGACTTCAGCAAGCTGACGGCCCTCATCGGTGCCGAGCGCGTGCTCTTCGGGTCCGACTACCCCCACCCCGAGGGACTGGCCGAGCCGACCAGCTACATCGACCACATCCAGCATCTTCCCCTCGAGGATCAGAAGCTGGTCATGGGTGGCAATCTCGCGAGGCTGCTGAAGGTATGACCTGGCGGACCATCCCCGAGATGGTCCTCAGCACGGACGACCGCTTCGGCGGTTCCGAAGCGGGCGGGGGCGGGGGCCGCCGGCGCAACATCACCCAGCTCAACCCCCGCCAACGCCCGGCCGCCGGAGCAATAGCCCCCGCCGGCCAAG
>NZ_JBHWWX010000013.1:0-105725 GCF_042730335.1 Rhodococcus sp. NPDC060084 | reverse complement strand
ACCGCGTGAGATCGGTTCGACCGATCTCATGCGGCATCCGGCTTTCCGGCCCTGTATCAGGCGTCTTGCGTGGCAGACCACTCGTCGAGCCGGCGCTTGGCTTCGGCGGGAGACACGTCTTCCACCCGCGTCATGATCGCCCAGCGGTGGCCGAAAGGATCGAGGATCGACGCGAACCGGTCTCCGGTGACGAACGTCGACGGTTCTTCGAACACGCGGGCGCCGAGTTCGACCGCCCGGGCGAACGTGGCATCGACGTCGGAGCAGTACAGGACGTAGGAGTGGTCGACCTGCTCGGTGCCGTCGGGTGCGCGCAGGCCCATCTCGGGATGCGGGTCGCTCAGTTGCAGCCGCCCGTGGCCGAAGTCGAGCTCCGCATGCAGCACGGTCCCGTCGGGACCGTCCATACGGTCGACGAGCACCGCGCCGAAGGTGTCGCGGTAGTAGTCGATGGCGCGTGCTCCGTCCTCCACGACAAGGAACGGGGTCAGCGTGGTGTAGCCGTCCGGAATCGGTTTCATCGCCTTGGTCATGCACGCCAGTGTCGACTCGAGCGCCACGCGAGTATTGAACGAACCCGACGGGCACTCGTACTGCTCGCCGACTGCGGGTCAGGGCTTGCCGCGTTTCGGCGTCTGCTCGGCGACACCGTGCCGCAGCGGTGTGTTGTCGTCGGGTGAGCTCGACGGGTCCACCGGCGACCCACCCGAGGCGCCGTCGACAGGTGGCGCGTGGGAAGGGTCGCCGCCTGTCGGCTCGGCACCGCCGGCGAGCTCGTCGAGCCGGGCGGTGAGCACCTCGAGGAAGTTCGGACGGTTCTGGTTGCCGCGCTCGTAATCGACGAGTGCCTGCAGTTGATCCTCGGTCAGCGCCCGGATGCGCGGAGCAAGTGTGCCGGGCGCGAGTTGGTCGTAATCGGGGACGGGAAGTTGCTGATCGGTCATGTTGCTGCTGTACCCGTGTGCGGGCGGGCAAACCGTCCGGAACGGCTCACGTCGACGGACAGTGCAGGACGACGTACTTGCCCTTCGGGAATAATGCCGACTAGCGGATACGTTCGTACTTCGATGGGACCTCCGCGTCCGCATGCGGCGACGGAATGGTGCAATAGACCACACGCTAGATCGATACGGCCGCAGCAGTGGCCACGAGGAGGACTCCACAATGGGGATCTACAACAATGTGACCGAGCTGGTCGGCCGCACGCCGATCGTGCGCCTGAACCGGCTGACCGAGGACGCCGGTGCGACCGTCGCCGCGAAGCTGGAGTTCTACAACCCGGCGAACAGCGTCAAGGACCGCATCGGTGTCGCGATCATCGACGCTGCCGAGCAGTCGGGTGAGCTCGCGCCCGGCGGCACGATCGTCGAGGGTACGTCCGGCAACACGGGTATCGCGCTCGCCATGGTGGGCGCTGCGCGTGGCTACAACGTCATCCTGACGATGCCGGAGACGATGTCGACCGAGCGTCGCGTCATGCTCCGCGCCTACGGAGCGCAGATCGTGCTCACCCCGGGTTCCGAGGGCATGAAGGGCGCGGTCGCCAAGGCCGAGGAGATCGTGGCGAACACGGAGAACGCGATCCTCGCGCGCCAGTTCGGCAACCCCGCCAACCCGGCGATCCACGAGCGCACCACGGGTGAAGAGGTCTGGAACGACACCGACGGCGCCGTCGACATCTTCGTCGCGGGCATCGGTACCGGCGGCACCCTCACGGGCGTCGGCCGCACCCTCAAGGCGCGCAAGCCCGACGTGAAGATCGTCGGTGTCGAGCCCGCCGATTCGCCGATCCTCACCGGCGGTGAGCCCGGACCGCACAAGATCCAGGGCATCGGCGCGAACTTCGTGCCCGACGTTCTCGATCGCGAGATCTACGACGAGATCATCGACGTCAAGTTCAACGACGCCATCGACGTCGCCCGCCGTCTGGGCACCGAGGAAGGCATCCTCGGCGGCATCTCGGCCGGTGCCAACGTGTGGGCTGCACTCGAGATCGCGAAGCGCCCGGAGAACGCCGGCAAGCTGATCGTCGTCGTCGTGCCCGACTTCGGCGAGCGCTACATCTCCACCCCGCTGTTCGAGCACATCCGGGACTGATTCCGTGCTCGGTATTCTCCGCACCGTTCGTGAAGATCTGCAGGCTGCGCGCGGACAGGACCCGGCCGCGCGCAGCAACGCGGAGAACGCAATCGTCTATTCCGGCCTGCACGCGATCTGGTCGCACCGGATCGCCCACAAGATGTGGGCGGTGCCTGCCCTGCGCGGCCCCGCTCGGGTTCTCGCGCAGTTCACCCGGTTTCTCACCGGCATCGAGATCCACCCGGGGGCGACGATCGGGCGACGCTTCTTCATCGATCACGGGATGGGCGTCGTCATCGGTGAGACGGCGGAGATCGGCGACGACGTCATGCTGTACCACGGCGTGACGCTCGGGGGTCGGGCGCTCGTCAAGCGCAAGCGCCACCCCACGCTGGGTAACCGCGTGACTGTCGGAGCCGGGGCGAAGATCCTCGGACCCGTCGTCATCGGGGACGACAGTGCGGTCGGCGCGAACGCCGTCGTCACGCACGACGTGCCGGCCGATTCCGTCGCGACCGGCATTCCGGCGACCGTGCGGTCGCGGCGGCAGCACGAGCCGCTCGTCGATCCGACGACGTTCATCGATCCCGCGATGTACATCTGACTGCTGCTTCGGTTTCCGCTGAAGCGAGAAGGGTGGCACCCGGTCTTCCGACCGAGTGCCACCCTTCTGCTGTGCGCAGTGTCGCGCGGATCAATCCTGTCCGGATCGACCCTGTGCGGATCAGTCCTGGTATCCGGGCGGGTAGAGAACAGACTTGGTCTCGCAGAACGCCTCGAGGCCTTCCGGCCCGTTCTCGCGTCCGATGCCCGAGTTCTTGTACCCGCCGAAGGGCGAACCGGGATCGAATGCGTACCAGTTGATTCCGTACGTGCCGGTGCGCACGCGCGACGCGATGTCCAGGCCCTTCTCCACATCGGTGGTGTACACCGACCCTGCCAGCCCGTAGTCGGAGTCGTTGGCGATCTTCACGGCCTCGTCGACGCTGTCGTAGGGCAGCACGCACAGGACGGGTCCGAAGATCTCCTCGCGGGCGATCGTCATGGAATTGTCGACGTCGGCGAAGACGGTGGGCTCGACGAAGTATCCCGTGTCGAGTCCGGCGGGGCGGCCGCCGCCGAGAACGAGGCGCGCGCCTTCTTCGAGGCCCTTGGCGATGTACCCCTCGACACGTTCACGCTGCTTGGCGGAGATCAGTGGGCCGAGCTGTGCGCTGTCGTCGGACGGCGGCCCGACGGGGAAGAACGCTGCGGTGGCGACGATCTTCTCGACGACTTCGTCGTACCGGGATCGCGGCGCCAGGATCCGGGTCTGGCCGACACATGCCTGTCCGGTGTTCATCAGGCCCGACATCACGAGCATCGCGATGGTGGAGTCGAGATCGGCGTCCTCGAGGATGATGGCCGCGGACTTGCCGCCGAGTTCGAGTGAGCACCGCTTGAGGTTGCGTGCGGCGATCTCGCCGATGTGCTTGCCCACGGCCGTCGAACCGGTGAAGGTGATCTTGTCGAGATCGGGGTGCGAGACGAGGTACTCGCCGGTCTCGGCGCCACCGGGGACCACCGACAGGACACCCTCGGGAAGCCCTGCCTCCGTGAAGATCTCCGCGACGACGTTGACTGCCAAGGGAGATTCGGGTGCGGGCTTGAGGACCACGCTGCAGCCCGCGAGCAGGGCGGGGCCGAGCTTGTTGGCGCACAGGAACAAAGGCACGTTCCAGGCGATGACGGCGCCGACGACGCCGACGGGCTCACGGGTGACACGCGAGCGGCCGAACGAACCGGTCCGCTCGTCGGTCCACTGGAACGTCTCGGCAAGTCCTGCATAGTAATTGAGCGTCGCGAGCGACGGCGTCATCTGCATCATCTGGACCGAGGCGGCAGGCTGCCCCATTTCGGACGAGACGAGCGACGCGAGGTCGGCGGCGCGTTCTTCCATCAGCTTCGCGGCCTTCGCGATGACCTGGCCGCGTTCGGCCGGGGACATGCGGGGCCACGGCCCGTCGTCGAACGCGCGGCGAGCGGCGGCGACTGCGGCGTCGACGTCCTCGGGTCCTGCGACGGGAACCGATCCGACGCGTTCCTCCGTGGCAGGGGAGAACACCTCGAGCTTCTCGTCGGTCGACGGTTCCACCCAATGCCCGCCGATGAACAACTTGTCGTAGTCGGTCATGTCCGCTTCCTCACCAGTTGCTGTTCGCTCATGTAAAGGCAGGTTCGTGGTTCGGTGCCGACGATCCCGCGGCCCACCTGTGACCTCGAACACTAGAACAGGTTACAGGTTTTTGGAAAGAGTGCGGGCGACCGGTGGCGGGAAACCGTTGTGATGACCACACTGGAGAGTGCCTGGGGTCACGCGACGGACGGTCACGGGCCATGACGCTCGGTCACGGGCCAACGGTCAGGAGACAAACAATGGCGGAGAACAACCCCTTCGGATTCGATCCGGACGACCTCGACCGCGTGGTCCGTGAAGCCGGGGAGGAGCTACGACAGCTCAAGGACCGGGTGCTGTCGTTCCTCGACGCACCGGAACAGCCGCGCTCCCCTCGGAGCGCACCCACGCCCGAGACGACGGGCGACACCGGAGCCGGTGTGTGGGTCGTCTACAACTGCGACGAGGACGGCGTGGTGCGCGTCGACCAGGTCTACCCCGCCGAACTCGACGCACTGCGTGCGCTCAAGGGCAACACGGATCCGACCAGATCGGTGCGGTTCCTGCCGTACGGGATGAGCGTGAGCGTCCTCGACAGGCCGAACAAGACCGCGTCGGACGACGAGACGGAGACCGCCGAGGACTCCGGCCTGTAACGGGCTCAACCTCGGTGGATGTACGACTCGAGCTGGTCGCGCTCGGCTTCGAGTTCGTCGAGGCGGCTCTTGACCACGTCGCCGATGCTGACGATGCCGACGAGGCGGCCGTCCTCGACCACGGGTAGGTGACGCACCCGCCTCGAGGTCATGGTTTCGGCGAGACTGTCCACCGTGTCGGTGGGCAGGCAGGTCGTCACGTCGGTGGTCATGAGGTTCCGCGCCTGATCGGCGAGGATGGACGGCCCGCGGTGGTTGAGACTGCGCACCACGTCGCGCTCGGTGATGATGCCGACCACCGCCCCGTCCTCGACGACGACCATCGCCCCGATGTTGTAGCGGGCGAAATCTCCGAGCAGCTCACAGATCGGCGTCTCGGGTGGGACGGTGCAGACTCCCGAACCCTTGTTCCGCAAAATCTCAGCAATCCGCATCCCGGTACCGCCGATCGATCCGCTGGAAGAGTGGTACGTCAGAGGGTAGGGCAGTGTCCCGCGCGCGCAGGACTTGGTTATCTAGTCGTGACCTGCGGCGAGGAGCGACGCGCCGGCCAGCGTGCCCAGTGCGCCGAGTTCGGCGGGCACGACGCGCACCTCGCGCAGGAAACCGAGGCGGGCATGCCGCGTCGTCGACGCCAGCAACGGTCGCCACAGGTGCGTCCCGGACTGTGCGAATCCGCCACCGACCACAACGTGCGAGACATCGGCCAGGGCTACCGCCGATGCGATGACCTGCCCCAGCGCGGTTCCCGCGCGTTCGAGTGCGGCTGCCGCCACGCCGCTGCCTGCCTGTGCGTCGGCAGCGAGGGCGGTGCCGTCGGATCCCTCCCAGCCGTGCAGCCGCGCCCACCGCACCGCTGCCGGCCCGCTCGCGACGGTCTCGATACATCCGACCCCGCCGCACGCACACACCGCGGTGCCGTACGCCGAGACCATGTGCCCGATGTGGCCGGCGTTGCCGGTGCGGCCCGTGACGATCCGGCCGCCGAGCACCAGCCCGCCTCCGATGCCGGTACCGACGACGACGCCGAGCAGGTCGGCCACGCCGCGCCCGGCGCCGAAGCGCTGTTCGCCCAGCGCGGCGGCCGCTCCGTCCATCGCGAGCCGTACCCGGGCACCCGGGAACAGACTGCGGACCGCATCGGCCAGCGGGAACCCGCTCGCCCATTCGGTGATGTTGATGGGAAACACCGTGCCCCGCGCGGTGTCGACCGGGCCGGCCGCGGCGATCCCGACCGCCGTGACCGGTTCGGTGCCGGCGACCTCCCGCAACAACGCTGCGCACGTCTCCCACACCCCTGCGGCTGGCACGGGTACGGACTGCGGTTCGAGAGGTGTCGCGTCATCGGCGACGGTGGCCGCGGCAATTTTGGTGCCGCCGACGTCGAGTGCCAGTGCGGTCATACCGTGACCCTAGGGGATGCCTGCAGCAGGACCCACCGGGACGTCACCGGCGTTGCATCACGAGAACCAGGTTGCTCACAAGGATTTCGCGGATCCACGGCACCTTCACGAGCCACCACGCCCACCGCGGGTGATACCGCGGGAACGCGGCGAGCAGGGTGCCTTCGGTACTCGAGCGCGCCCAGCGCAGACCGTCGGCCGCTCCCACTTCGAACAGGGACTGCCCGTACCGGTTCTTCGGCTCGCGGCCGTGCTTGCGCGCATACCGGCGCGCCGCGTACTCACCGCCGAATGCGTGCCACGGCCCGGTCTCGTGGCCCCCGAAAGGTCCCCACCACAACGTGTAGGACAGCACCATCAACCCGCCCGGTCGCGTCACCCGCAACATCTCGTCGGCCATCACCCAGGGGGCCGGGACGTGCTCCGCGACATTCGACGAGAAGCACACATCCACCGACCCGTCCCGCAGCGGCAACGCCAGCCCCGACCCGCGGATCGCGCCGCCCACCCGGAGGCCCGCCGCGTGCATCTCGGACGGGTCCGGCTCGATCGGGACATAACGGGCCCCGACGGCGTTGAAGGCATCCGCGAAGTATCCGGGTCCGCCGCCGACGTCGACGACCGTCGTGCCGGCCAGCCCGGTGCCGGTCGCGCCGGTGTGCAGATCGCCGATCAGATCGACGGTGTCGCGGGCGAGCCCGCCGTAGAACTTGTCGGGCGCGGACTGCTCGAAACGGAAACTGCTCAGCAGGCCGGCCGACCGCCGCAACGTCGCGCGTCGTGCGAAGAGCCGGGTCACGCTGGAGTCGGGCGCGGTCGGAGAAGGCACGTCGAGACACCTTAGTGTGAGGCCGACGGACGCTCTCCATACCTATGGCGCGGCGTACCCGTTAGGGTGTTCGTTGTCATACCTAGGCCCTCCCGGGTCACACACCGGTCCCTTCGGGACGTCGCAAGATATTGGGGGCTCCGCGTGCAGGAGGTACTGCTGCTCTGCTGGCGTGACACCGGACACCCTCAAGGGGGTGGCAGTGAGCGGTACCTGGAGCAGGTAGGAGCCCAGCTCGCTGCGCGCGGTATCAAGGTCACGCTGCGTACCGCGTCGTATCCCGGTGCCCGCCGCCGCGACAGCGTGGACGGTATCGACATCAGTCGCGGTGGTGGCCGGCTGACGGTGTACCCCCGAGCGCTGGCCGCGATCCTGGCCGGCCGGTTCGGTGTCGGCCCGCTCGCCGGAATCCGGCCCGACGCTGTCATCGACACCCAGAACGGCATCCCGTTCTTCGCGCGGGTTGTCGCCGGCGCACCGGTCACCCTTCTCGTGCACCACTGCCACCGTGAGCAATGGCCCGTGGCGGGACGCCTGATGGCCAAGCTCGGCTGGTGGATCGAATCGTCGCTGTCACCGCGCGTGCATCGCCGCAACCAGTACCTCACGGTGTCCCTGCCGTCCGCCGACGAACTGCGCGCGCTCGGCGTCGACCGGGAGCGCATCGCGGTGGTGCGCAACGGCGCCGACGCGATACCTGCCGGGGTCGCACCCGGCGACGACCACACCCGTACCGAGCACCCGAGCCTGTGTGTGCTGTCGCGGCTCGTACCGCACAAGCAGATCGAAGATGCGCTCGGTGCTGTCGCGGCGCTGCGCGGCCGAATCCCCGGTCTGCATCTCGATGTCATCGGCGGCGGATGGTGGGAGCAGAATCTGCGCGACGCCGCCGCAGACCTCGGGATCGCGGACGCGGTGACGTTCCACGGCCACGTCCCGGAGGATCGCAAGCACGAACTCCTCTCCCGCGCATGGCTCCACGTCATGCCCTCCCGCAAGGAAGGGTGGGGTCTGGCGGTGGTCGAAGCCGCCCAGCACGGTGTGCCCACCATCGGCTACCGGAGTTCGAAGGGCCTGACCGATTCCATCATCGACGGGGTGACCGGGTTGCTCGTCGACTCCCCGGCCGAGTTGACCGATGCCGTCGCCGACCTTCTCGAGGACCGCGGGCGCCTGCGTCAACTCGGTGCGAAGGCACGCATCCGGGCCGGGGAGTTCTCGTGGGAGGCGACCGGCGACGGAGTGTTCGACGTGCTTGCCGGTACCACCCGTGGTCAGCCTGTATCAGGACTGTTTCCGAGGACGGGCGAACCGCTGCACCAGCACGCCCACCACGCCGCAGGCTGAGAGCAGCAGCCACACCACGTGTGCCGCGATGGCGGATGCACGGTGCGGAGAGGCGTCCGTGGTCACGCCGTCCACGCGGTAGAGACTCAGATCGTCGTCGCTGTAGACCGGCTCGAGCGCGGCCAGAGTCCGCTGCGACTCGCCCCGATCTCCGGGGGTGCGGTGCTCGACGAGCACCCAGCCCACCCCCTCCGCGGCGAGCGTGTCGGGACCGGCGCCGGTGAGCAGGAGTCGTTCCACTTCCTCCGCGCGGTGCCCCTCGCCGGCCACCGTGCCCCCGGCCACCAGCAGGGTCCCGGTCTGCAACACGTCCGCGCGCACCATGCGCGGAGCCGGATCCAGCACGGCGGCCGGACCGGCGAAATCGAAGATCCGGAACATGCCACCGGGGAGCACGGCCACGTCGCCGTCGCGTGCGGTCACGTACTCGGTGACCTTCTGCCACCCGTCCGGGTAGCGGACGGGACGGACCTGCCCGGAGACGCCCCACGCGAGGTCGGGCAGTGCGAGGACGAGTCCCGCGACCACCACTGCCGCCCAGATCGGGGGACCGGAGAATCGACGTTGTAGTGCCCCGACGCCCGCTGCTGCGGCGAGCGCGTAGCCGGGCATCGCCACCGCCACCCACTTCTGGGTGTCCCGGAGCAGCCCCACGCCGGGCACGTTCGCCATCGACCATTCGCCGGCAGCGAGTCCAGGGCCCGTCGCGGCCAGGGCCGGTCCGAGCACTGCGACCGCGGCGAGCACACCGGCGGCGACGACCACGGGATGACGACGACGTCGCCACAGCGCCGGCACACCGCACGCGACGATGCCGAGCAGCAGCAACGTGCCGACGAGCGCCCACGGGGTGGTGCGGGAGCCCGGCACGGCATCGCCGTTCCAGATGCCGCCGAGTCCCGCGAGGGAACCGAGGGTGCCGAGGAGTGGTTCTGCCCGCGCGGCGAACGCACGCACACCGGCCGGGTCGGCTTCGGTTCCTCCACCGGCCAGGAGAGTGGCGGTGAGCCACGGCAGCGACGCAAGGACGGTGAAGGCAACGGCCCCCGCCACCCGCACGACCGTCGAATTCCGGCCCCCGGGCAGGGCAAGAACGGCGAGCGTCACCACGGCGGCGAGCAGCACCCCGGTGGGCGTCAGCCCGGCCGCTGCCAGGCACACCGCCAGCGCGGGCCATCCACCACGCTGCCGACGTCGGATCGACACGGCCGCGCATATCGCCCAGGGCAGCGCCGCGTATCCGGCGAGCAGGCTCCAATGGCCTTGCAGCAGGCGCTCCGCCACATAGGGATTCCAGATGGCGACCGTCGCCGCCACCACTTGGGCTGCCACCCCGGCCCGCGGCAGAACGACGGCCACGAGACGTGCCGCTCCCCATCCCGCCGCCCACACCGACAGTGCGAGGATCGCGCTCACCGCGACCCCACCGTCCATCACCGTGGTCACCCACGCGAGCAGCGCATCCTGGGGGACCGCGCGGGCTGCCGCGTCGGACAGCCCGAGAGACGAGTCGGTGAGGAAAGACCGCGGCGTGCTCACCGCGTCGCGCAGGAGCAGGTAACCGGGTGAGGTGAGGAGCGGGCCGAGCACGACGAACGTCAGGAGCAGCGACCACAGTGCCGGCACCGACCGCACCGGCAACACCGGTGCGACCGACCGCGAGGACACCGGCGTCAGCATGGCGGCAGAATACGGGGTCCGCACTGATGCGAGGATGGGCGGATGCCTCGACCCGAGACCACGCGCCGGTCGGCTGCCGCTGGAATGACGATGGTGACCGTCGGGGCGATGACGGCCAACATCGCGGCCTACCTGCTGCACCTGCCCGCGGGCAGATGGCTCGGCCCCGCCGGGTACGGCGAGTTCGCGAGCCTGCTCGCCGCCCAACTCGTGCTGGCGGTCCCCGCGCTCGCGTTGCAGACGGTCGTGGCGCGCGAGGCTGTGCACGGCAGCAGCGTCGCGGTGCTGCGGCGCCTCGGGTACCGGTGCGCCGCCTGGGCGGGCCTCGCCGCGCTGGTTCTCGTTCCCGTGGTGGCGTGGGCACTCGACACCAGCGTCGCCGGTGCGTTCGGATCTCTCGTGACGGCGCCCCTGCTCGTCCTTCTCGCGGCCGAACAGGGCCTTCTCCAGGGGCGTGGCAGGTTCGCGGCGCTCAGCGTCGTGCTGGCCACAGCGGGCATCGCGAAGGTCGCCCCGGCGGTTGTCGTGCTCATGCTCGGTGGCGGACCCGGGGCGGCGCTGTTCGCCGGCGCTGTGGGGACCGGCATCACCGCGATCTTTGCGTCCGTCCTCGTCGGGCGCACCGATCCGGCTGACGCGGGGTCCTCCTGGACGCCGTCCGCCGGTGCGATCCTGCGCGCCTCCCAGGTGCAACTCGCGCTGATCGCGCTGACCTCACTCGATCTGCTGCTCGCCCGGATGGTGCTGGACCCGGAGTCCGCAGGCCTGTATGCCCTCGGTGCTGTCGCGACGAAGGTGGCGTTCTGGCTGCCGCAGGCTGTGGGTGTGGTGCTCTATCCACGAATGGCCGATCCGGCGGAGTCCGCGGGGGCGGTGCGGTCCGCGCTGACGGTGCTCGTGGCGCTGGGCGCGGCGCTCGTCGCGGCAGCAGCGTTGTGTGCACCGCTCGTCCCGCTGCTCGTGGGAGATGCGTACCGGCCTGTGCAGTCGTTGCTGTGGATGTTCGCCCTCCAGGGAGCGTGCCTGGCGGTGCTGCAGGGCGCGCTGCTGTCGGCGATCGCGGGCGAGCGCACGCACCTGGCACTGGTCGCATGGGCCGGTCTTCTCGTCGAGGTGATCCTGATGGTGACGGTGGCGTCGACGATCGAGCAGTTCGTCGGCGTCGCGGTGGGGGTGGCGGCCACGACCGCCGCGGTGGTCGCAGTGCTGGCCGTACGAACCGCCGCCGCGTCCGCCCCACGCCCGGACAGCGAACCCAGCCCGGGCAGCGGACCCAGCCCGGGCAGCGGACTCACGACCTGACCCACAACGACACCGCCCCCACCGTGAACGGTGGGGGCGGTGTCGTTGTTCTTTGCGCTGCGCGTGCCTACTGCTGCGGAGGCTTCCGCAGGTCGGTGCGCGGGATCTCCTGCGTCTGATCGGTGGTCCAGTCACGCTGCTGCGTGTCCGAGCCCTGATCGTTCCGCGGGATGACCTCGGTCCTGTCGTCGGTGTAGTCCCGCTGCGGCGACGCGGAGTGCGCCGGTCCCACCGTCGTGGTGGCCGGGCCGGCCGGCGACGGTCCGGTGGTGGCAGCGGCACGACGGCCACCGTTCTGTCCGCCACGGAGACCGAGCACGATGCCCGCGATCAGCAGGATCGCGCCGAGGATGCCGAGGATGATCGGCACGGTACGACCGAACAGGGACAGCTGATCCTGTCCGTCCTTGGCCTGGCCGATCTGGTACTCGACGGTTTCCTCGTCGAACGGCAGTGTCACGTCGAGAATCGTCACCTCGGGGGTGTCGGCTTCGCGTGCGTAGTACTGGTTCTGTGCTTCCTGGCCCTTGACCACGACACCCGTGATGGGGTCGACCCACAGGTCGCGGACGTTGTTGTACCAGCGGGTCATCGTGATCGGCTCGTCACCCTCACCGACACCCCACGTGGAAGCGGGAAGGCTCAGCTTGTAGGTCGGGACCTCGGGATCGGCCTCGGACAGGTCGATCGGTCCGACTTCCTGGCTGAAGTGGTAGACCGCCATGCCGTTGATCTCTTCCTCACCCTTGAACTCGAGGGGGAAGGTCTCACGCGCGTTGATGTCGTAGTAGGGGTACGACTCCTGCTTGACATCGAACG
This sequence comes from Rhodococcus sp. NPDC060084, assembly GCF_042730335.1. Lineage (NCBI taxonomy): Bacteria > Bacillati > Actinomycetota > Actinomycetes > Mycobacteriales > Nocardiaceae > Rhodococcus > Rhodococcus sp. NPDC060084. The sequence continues at coordinate 93,455 of NZ_JBHWWX010000013.1, read as the reverse complement.
GGAACTTGTACTGCAGGCCGTCGCGGTCGCCGAGATCGGTGGGCGGCGCGTCGGCAGTCGACTGCACCGTGCTCACCCGATCGGCGAAGTCCTCGGACGACACGGGCATCGACGTGTCGCGGTCGATCGTGACGCGGTCGACGGTCGCCGACACCAGTCCGGTGTCGCCCTGCATGTCGAGGCGACGCACCGTCTGACCCGCCTGGAGGGTCATGATGTCGCCGTCTGCGGGATCTTCCACCGTCACGTAACGCTGCGCCACGATCGGGACGTCCCTGTCGACCTGAGCATTGCCTGCGAGCAGGGCTCGGGAATTGAGGATGTCACCCGTGCCCTCGGCAACGGTGGTCACCTCGAGGTCGAGGGGTGTAGTCGCCAATTTGCCGACAGTGTAGGTCGGTACGAGAATTGCGATTACCAGGAGGAACGCCCCCAGGCCTATCAGAATCAACGCAAGTATCCGGCCGGAGCTCGAACGCTCAGCCATGCTGTCTCTCCTCACTCAACGGGTTGTCATCGAGTACCCCCACCGGCAGCAGGGCTGCACGGATCGCCTTGGCATCCGACCCGCGAACGCCACGTGAGCCAAGACACTAACAGTCCGCGGTGCTCGGTTGCTCGTGGCTCGTGACGAACCCGCATTTACGCGGGTGTGCCTGGGCGGGCACACTGGTCGCCGATGAGTAGTACAAGGGTCTCCGGCCCCCGCGTAAACGGGTTTCTCCCGGCGCTGGAGGGCATGCGCGGACTGGCATCGGTCGCCGTGGTGGTGACCCACGTCGCTTTCCAGACCGGTGCCGTGCACGAGTCGGCGCTCGGACGCGTGTGGGGTCGGCTGGACCTGGCCGTCGCCCTGTTCTTCGCCTTGTCGGGATTTCTGCTGTGGCGCCCGCACGCAGCCGAGGCCCGCGGTCTCGGCCCGCGGCCGTCTGCCCGGCGGTATCTGGTGTCGCGCGCGACGCGCATCCTGCCCGCCTACTGGATCGCGGTGATCCTGGTGCTGTGGCTGCTCCCCGGCGCCGGCGGCGGAGCCACGGTGTGGTGGGCGAACCTGACGTTCACGCAGGTCTTCGTGCCGCTCACCCTCACCGAGGGGCTCACCCAGATGTGGAGCCTGTCGGTGGAGGTCGCGTTCTATGCGGCGCTGCCGCTGATGGCGCTCGCCGTCTGCCGGTTGCGGGGCCCGGCCGCACGGATCCGGATTCCGCTCCTGCTCGGAGTGAGCGTGCTCTCGCTGCTGTGGGTGTGGTTGCCGATACCGACTCCCGAGCACATCAATCACGAGAACTGGCTGCCGGGGTATCTGCCCTGGTTCGCCGCCGGAATAGTGCTCGCCGAATTGGTGACCGGTCCCAGGACCTGGGTGCACCGGATCGCGGAGCGCCGGTACCTGATGCTGGGGATCGCGGCGGTCACATTCGGTCTGGCGACGACTCCGCTTGCCGGACCGAAGACGCTCACCGACCTCGAACCGTGGGAGTACAGCAACAAGATCGTGCTGGGCGCGATCATGAGTTTCGCGCTGCTCGCTCCGCTGGTCCTCGCCCCGCGCGAGCACCACGGATTCCTCGCGAGCGCGCCGGCGCTCGCGGTGGGGCGCTGGTCCTACGGCTTGTTCATCTGGCATCTCGCGGTGATGGCGATCATCTTCCCCGTCTTCGGGATCGCACCGTTCCAGGGGCATTTCTGGCCGGTGCTGGCCGTGACCTTCGTGCTCAGCGTTGCGATCGCGTCGGCCAGTTACGCGCTCGTGGAGGTGCCCGCGCGTGAGGCCTTCCAGCGTTGGGACCGCTCTCGCAAGGGCAGGGCGGCGAGCCCCACCGCGACGAGTCCCACCAGCGCCGCGAGCTGAATCAGGTACGAGTGCCCGACGTAGCCGTCGGGTGAGCGCCACGGCCCGGTGGACAACAGGGCCATCGCGAGCACGGTGGCACCGCCGGCAGTTCCCACGAGCAGACGCGATGCGGCTCGCCGACCCCAGCGTCGGGTCGCGGTGACGAGTCCCAGGGTGCCGAGGACCGCGACGACGGCACCTGCACCGCCGGCCACGACGACGGCAGCGGCGAGGACACCGGCCAGTCCGGCGACCGGCGACCGCCATGTGCGCGGTGCGGGACCGGGATCGGAGGCGCGCCGACGCGAGAGCGGCCACAGGGCCAGCGCGAACAGCGGCACCAGCAGCGCCAGTCCACCGAAGATCCCCACCCGGTACCAGCGGTCGGTCGTGAACTCGAGCGTCAGTGTGCTGTCCGGTCCGGCGGGCAGTATCCACCCCTGCTGCCAGCCGTCGACGACGACAGGGGTGGGCTCGAGACCGTCGGTGCTGCTGCTCGCCACCCAGCCGATGTTGGTGCTTTCCGGGATCACGACGAGCCGGTCCTCGTCGCTCGCGGGCACGGTGAGCTCCCGCAGGTTCGCGGACCAGGCGCCGGTCTCCAACTCCACCGGGGACACGGCCGGGGCGTCGGCGCCCGGCACCGTCAGTTGCAGGCGGGACACGATGAACGGGGTTCCCGGCGACACGTCGACGTCGACGCGACCGGCGTTCATGCCCACCGCATCGGTATCGCAGAGCGTCGCCGGCACTTCGGCCCCGGCGGCGAGATCGGCAACGCTCGCCGTCACCGACGTGCGGTAGGGCTGCCCGTCGACGGTGACCACCGGGCCGTCGTCGCAGCCGACCGTCACCTCCCGGTCGTAGATCCGGTCCTGCGCACCGATCGGGCCGTCGTCACCGCGGACGGTCACCTCGGCGATACCCGGGGGCGCAAGCTTCGAGAATCCCAGCACCGTGCGGTCGAGGACGTCGTCCCAGCGGAGAACGGTCAGCGTGATCCGGTCGGTGACATGCGGAGCGAGGTCCAGTGTGGTGGTGCCTTCGCTCAGCTCACGTACCTGTGGACCGTTCCCGAGGTTCACCGCGATCGCGCGTGGCGCGACGGGCAGCACTCCCAGCGACGTCGCGATGTCGAGGCCGGTGACCCGTTGCGGTGACGGCAGTTCCAGCGTCAGCGTCGGGCGGGGTCCGCCGGGTGCGAGGGAGCGTTCGTCGGCCGCCCACGATGTGCGCGGGTCCCCGTCGGTGGCGGCGAACGCCGACCCCTGCAGATCCACGACTTCCGCGTCACCGCGGGCGACGACGCGATCGGTGCGGTCGATGACATCGTCGAGTGCGGGCCCGGGGCGCACGCGCAGCCACAGGTCCGGTTCGACGACGGTCGCGGCAGGCACCTCGAGCGTGCGTGTGAAGAGGTTGGGTTCTTCCGTCGACGTCGCGAGTCCCCGCGCGCAGCGCACCCGGTCCGGGGTGTCGACGCAACTGCCGCGTCCGGGGAATTCCTGTCCGAGATCCCAGCCGCGCACCGTGACACCCTCCGCGGGTCCCGGAACGACGATGCGGCGCCGGATGTCGAGGCGCTCGGGGTTGCGGCCGTCGGTGAATTCGTCGACCGCAAGTTCCGCGATCCCGAATTGGTTTCCGCGCGAACCACTTTCGGTGTGGGTCGAGGTGATGCGGATCCACGACGTGGTACCGAGCGGCAACGCGACGGTCTGAGGGCGGCCGGGCTCCTCGACCCGCACGGCGGTACTGCCCCGCTCGGTGGTCACTTCGAGCCACCGGACGGGATCGCCGAGCGCACCGGAACTGGTGGTCAGTTGCAGCATGCCCGAGTGGACCGGGGTGTCGAGATCGAGTTGCAACCACTGTCCGACGGCGGATTCGAGGCCGTTGCTGTGCCACCCGGTGGTGGGATCTCCGTCGACGACGGCTGCGGGCCCGCTGCCCACCGCGGTGCCTCCGAGTTGCGTGGCGTCCGACGCCGCGCTCGACACGGTGATCCGTGCGCCTTCCCATTCGGCACGGACGAGTTCGGCGCCGGGCACCGGATAGTCGGGTACCGCGTTGCGGGTGCGGCGTGGGTCGTCCGCGGCACGAATCGCCGACGAGTGGTGATCGACCTGGCCGTAGTCGGTTTCCCGGTCGGTGGGGGTGTCGGTGACGGTGGCCTCGTCGACGGGCAGCCCCGTGCGGGCAGCGTCGGCGGAGAGAAGCGTGGGCCCGGCCAGATCCGGGTCTCCCGCGCGGAGGTTGAGCAGCGATTCGGGACCGCCCTGGACGACGGGCACATCGGCCGCGTCCACCATGTACGGCCCGATGGGTGTCGATTCGGTAGCCGCGACCTTGTAGATCTCGACTGCGGGATATGCCGGCCGCAGGTCCGCGTCGGTCACGAACCCGTCGGCGCTCGCCGACACGATGTCGTTGCCGAACCGGGCGACGCGCTCGATCCCGGGCGACTCGTCGAGGGCTCGATGGACGAGTGCGGGTCGCGCGGACGGGGACGTCTCGGGATCGAGGTCGTTGCGCACCACGAGGAACCCGATGCCCTGGCCACGCAGGGTTGCGGCGAGTCCCGGCGACGGGCGGCCGTCCGCGATCTGCCGTTGCACCGAATCGAGGGCGCGGATCGCTCCGGGCGGGACGAGGGGCACGGCGTCGCGCGACGCCCACGGCGTGGTTGCGAGCGCCTGCAGCGGCTCGTCGCGCGTCAGTCCCCAGATCTGGCTGCCGAACGGTGCCCCGGGCACGATCAGAGCACGTTCGCCGCGTTCGTCGGTGTGCTCGTCGAGCCATGCGGCGGTGGCGTGCCAGTAGTCCGGAACCTCGTCGTAGGCGCCGCGCGGCGCGAGCTTCCCTGTCCACGCCAGCGACGTGGCGAGGGTGAGGGCGACAAGGATGAGCGTGGCGCACGCGACCATCGGGTTGCGTTCGGGGTGGGCGAACGCCGTCCGGGTGCGCGCCCACGGCACCGAACCGGGAAGCGGAACCCGGCGCAGCAGGTGCGCGAGACCGAGCACGAGCGGCAGCCGCACCAGCGGTTCCAGTTTGTGCACGTTGCGCAACGGCGCGCCCGTGGAGTCGAGGAACGCGCGCACCTGATCGGCGACCGGCGATCCGAGCTCCCCGGCATATCCGGCGCCGAGGCCCGCGATTCCGACGAACAGGATCAGCGTGAGCCGGCCACGTGCCGGCATCGAGCGCATCGCGAGCCCGGCCAGTCCGGCGGCGGCGATCGCACCGGTGACGAGCACGGCGGCGGGCTGTGTGACCAGTACGGCGCCGGCGATGCGTTCGGGTGAGACGAACGGCGTCCAGCTGCTCGTTCCGCGAAGAACTTCCGCGAGCGATGTCCACTGGGTGGTCACACCCGACGATTCGATGAAGTCGAGGAACGGCGGGCTGACGCGGCCGAGCAGGAGCAGCGGCACCATCCACCACGTCACGGCGACGAGGCACAGCGGTATCCACCACGCCGTGAACCGCCACCATCGGCGGTTGGGCTTGTGCGCGGCCCACCACAACGCTGCGATCAGGCATGCAGCGGCCGTCGCGACGGCATTGATCGCACCCATGAGCGCGACTGCCGCGGCCGATTGCGCCGCGAGCCTGCGCGGCGAACCCACGTACCGAGTGCTCAGATACCGCACCACCGGCAGGAGCACCCACGGGGCGAGCATCATCGGATGCGCTTCGGACGAGATGGATCCGAGCGTGGTCAGAACGCGGGGGGAGAGAACGAACACGGCCGCCGCGACAACGCGGGAACCGCGGTTCCCGACTCCGAGGGCCTCGGCGAGCCGCACGATTCCCCAGAACCCGACGACGAGCAGCACCGCCCACCAGGCACGCTGCGTGATCCACGGCGGGATGTGCAGCAGCTGCCCGGCGGCGAAGAACGTGCCGTGAGGAAAGAAGTAGCCGTACGCCTGGTTTTGTACCTGTCCCAGCGGTGCGGTGCTACTCCACTGGTGAGCGGCGCGCGCGAGGAATCCGAGAGGGTTCTGTGTCAGGTCGTACTTCGTGTCGGCGACGACCAGGCCTGGAACCTGAGCGAACGACAACAGCACTGCCACCACGGTGGCGCCGAACAGCCACCGGCGGGACAGGGGTTCGGCGGACGGAGTGTCCGTCGCGCCTCGGTACGTGAGTGAACTCGAAGCGTTGCCGGAGCCGTCAGCGGCTGCCGTACTCAACCTGGTTCAGGAGGGAGGACTCGGCGTTTCCGCTGCGGTCGATCTGGGGACGCGTGTTCTCCTGCACTGCAGCAGTAACTCCGAACACCGCGACGACGCCGAGAACAGCACCGATTACCGCGCTGCCCAGGCCCGGACCCAGGAACTTCGCCATACCAATCTCCCCATCGTTCGTAACGCATGTCATATTGCTCGCGCCAAACTATCACCCCGGCGCGCGATGTCCGACCGCCTGCACCCCGAGAAGGATCTAGACGCCGAGCGAACCCAGCAGCGTGCGCAGCTTCGCGGTGGTTTCGTCGAGTTCCGCGTGCGGATCGGAATCGGCGACGATCCCCCCGCCTGCCCACGCGACCGCCCGCCGGCAGTCCGAACTCAGCTCGGCGCAGCGGATCGCGACGAACCAGTCGCCGTCACCGTCGGCGTCGCACCAGCCGACCGCGCCGCCGTAGAACCTGCGGTCGCCCTCGACCCGCGCGATGGCGTCCATGGCTGCTTCGGTGGGCGTACCGGCCACGGCGGGGGTGGGGTGCAATGCGGCCGCGAGGGTGAGCGCGTCCGTCTCCGGGTCGCGCAGCGTCCCGGTGATGGGGGTGGCCAGGTGCCACACATCCGGCGTGGAGGTGAGCTCGGGGGTTTCGGGGATCTGCAGGTCGCGGCACAGCGGCGCGAGACGGGCACGGATCCACTCGACGACGTACCCGTGCTCGGCCAGGTTCTTCGCCGACCCCAGCAGTTCCTTGCCGGCGCGGCGGTCGTCGTCGGGGTCGTCGCACCGCGCCGCCGTCCCGGCGAGTGGCCGGCACGTGACGGTGTCCCCCCGGCGGCTGACGAGCAATTCGGGGCTCGCACCGACCAAGGTGTGTCCCCAGAATCGTTCACCCGCCGCACTGAGATCGACCGCGAACGTCGCCGCGTCGGGATGCCGCTCGATCATGCGGGTGGCGAGGGTGAGCGGGTCGATGGGTGCGTCGGCCTCGAGGGCGACCCTCCTGGCCGCCACGACCTTGTCGAATTCGCCGAGTTCGAGCCGTTCCACCAGTGCGCGGACCCGCGCGACATGCACGCGCGGCAGCGGAAGCTCGGTGGTCCGGTAGACGTCCGGAAGGTCGGGGAGGTCGTCCGGCGCGGCCCACGGTCCGTCGGTGACGTCGGTGTGTTCCGGCTGGGCCAGCGCAACCGGTCGTGTCGGGTCGAACGGCAGGGCGCCGACGACGATGTCGGCGTCTCCGCGGTGCAGGGCGCGAGACGCGGACGCGACATCGTCGAAGAGACGACGCGTGCCGGTGGCGTGCACGGTGCGATCGGCGCGGGAAAGCAGAAAACCGTCCATGGTGATTCGACGATATTCCTGCGCGCGCCGCGCTCAGCGTCCAGGTGGCACGATCAGCACGGGACGGTGACTGTGGCGCAGGACGTGGTCGGCCACCGAAGACTGCAGCAGCGAGCGCAGGCCCGTGGTGCCACGCGTGCCCGCGACGATGATGTCGACGTCGAGTTCGTCCGCCGCTTCGACGATGGCAGCCCACACCGCGTTGACCACCTCGACGGTGCGTCCCTCGGCCTGCAGCCCGAGGGAGTTGGCGAGTGCGAGTCCTTCGTCGTTGGTGACCTTCGCATCGGTCAGCGCGATGTCCTCACGGTCCTCGTCCGGAACCCATTCCGGTTGCATGACGCCGGAGAGTCCCGACATGCGCGCCGCCTGCCGCACCATCGGCTCCCAGGCTGTGACGACCACCGCTCGGCACGACTCGAGGAACCGCCCCGCGTACTGCACGGCGCGCTTGGAATTCTCGGACCCGTCGTAGGCGATCAGGATCAGATCTGCGGCCACCGGGCACCTCCTGTGTCGAGTGATACGGGGTCGAGTGGAGTCCGGGTCTGCCCGGGAAGGCCTCTACGACTGCGGGATGCGGCACGAATGCTCGGGTGCACCTTAGCGTGCGACGACCGGCTGCGGGAGGGTTCGTCGCGGCGGTCCGCTACCGTCGGAACGATGCGGACCCGCCACACGCTCGCCGTCGTTCTCACCGCTGCACTCGCAGCCGCGGGATGCGGCGCGAACGACACCTCCGATGTCTCGACCACCAGCGGAACGGATGACACCGCGACGTCCGAGTCGAGGACCGCCACCTCGTCCGCGGAGGCCCTTCCAGCTGCGCCACCGGCGTGCGGCGACGATCTGCTCGCCTCGCTCACGGGCAGGCAGAAGCTTGCGCAGTTGCTCAATGTGGGAGTCACCGGAGCGGACGACGCACGTGCGGCGGTGCAGTCCGAACAGATCGGCGGCATCTTCATCGGTAGCTGGACCGACCCCGCAATGCTCGCCGAACGGCAGGTTCAGGGTGTCGCGGCGCAGAGCACGCTGCCGTTGATGGTCACCATCGACGAGGAGGGCGGACGGGTGTCGCGTGTCGGGGCACTGCTCGGCACCGATCCGTCGGCGCGCGTCACCGCCGAGACCATGACGGTCGAGCAGACCTATCAGATGGCACTCGAGCGTGGACGGGAGCTGCGCGAGCTCGGTATCACCGTCAACTTCGCTCCCGACGTCGACGTGAGCAGTCAGCCCGACGACTCGGTCATCGGCGACCGTTCGTATTCGTCCGACCCGCAGGTGGTCGTCGAGTACGCCGGCGCCTACGCGCAGGGTCTCCGCGATGCGGGCATCATGCCGGTGCTCAAGCATTTCCCGGGCCACGGGTCGGCGTCGGGGGATTCGCACACCGGTGCTGTCACTGCTCCGCCGCTCGAGCAGCTGGAGCAGAGCGATCTCGTGCCCTACCGGGCACTGGTCGCGCCCGATGTCGCCGTCATGCTCGGGCACCTCGATGTTCCGGGACTGACGGGCGGGTTGCCGGCCAGCATCAGCCCGGAAGCGGTGGAGCTGTTGCGGTCGGGCTCGTACGGAGCACCCGAGTTCGACGGGGTGATCTTCACCGACGATCTGTCGGGGATGCGGGCGATCACCGACACCTACGACATCACCGAAGCGGTCGAGGCTGCGCTGGTGGCCGGCGTCGACCAGGCGCTGTGGCTGACCACGGACGAGGTCCCCGAGGTCCTCGACCACCTCGAGGACGCCGTGGCGGCGGGGGAACTGCCGCAGTCGCGGGTGGACGACGCCGTCCGTACGGTCGCTCGGGCCAAGGGCGCCCTGGACTGCTGATACGCATGTTCGCGCCTGTGCGCAGACTTCCCTACCGTAGAGTAAGAAACCGATTCGAGGAGGTGGGGAGGGTCGATGGCCGGCGGAACCAAACGATTGCCGCGCGCGGTGCGGGAGCAGCAGATGCTCGATGCCGCGGTGGACGTTTTCTCCGAGAACGGTTTCCACGACACCTCCATGGATGCGATCGCAGCACGGGCATCGATCTCGAAACCGATGCTCTACCTCTATTACGGCTCGAAGGACGAGTTGTTCGCCGCGTGCATCAGCCGCGAGGGGCAGCGTTTCGTCGAAGCACTCACCCCGGCCGGCGATCCGTCGCTGTCGCCGCGTGAGCAACTGCGGGTCGCGCTCGAGTCGTTCCTCGGCTTCGTCGACCAGCACCGCAGTTCGTGGATGGTGCTCTACCGCCAGGCGCTTGCGCAACAGGTCTTCGCAGGACAGGTGCGGGGCAGCCGGGATCGGCTCATCGAACTCACCGCACATCTGCTCGAGTCGAGCACCCGGGACCCCGAACCGGGGACGGACTTCACGATCATGGCTGTCGCGCTGGTCGGTGCGGGAGAAGCGGTAGCCGACCGGATCGCGGGGGGCGAGATCGACGTCGCGAAGGCCGCCGAACTCCTCGACAACCTGGCATGGCGCGGTCTCGCGGGCAGAAAACGCTCGGATCCGCCGGGCTGAAACACCGCCGGATGTCGGAGGGCAGGTGCCGGGACGCCCCCATCGCGTCCCGGAACCTGCCCTCCGATCGTCAGCGCAGTGTTGCGGTGAGGTGTGGGTAGAGCTTCTTCGGATGGCGAAGCGAGATATCCCAGCCGTCGGCGTCGCGCCGCGCGTAGAGATTCACGGTCGCCGGAAGAAGTACCGGTTTACCGAATTTCACCGCGTAGGTCACTGCTCCGGGGACCTTGCCCTCGACGGCGCGTAATGCTGCCGCCGCACTCCACATTCCGTGGGCGATGGTCTTCGGGAAGCCGAAGGCCTTGGCGCCCAGGGTCGAAACGTGGATCGGATTCCGGTCTCCGGATACCGCAGCATACCGGGAGATGACCTTCTGATCCACCCTCAGTGTGGAAGTCGGGACCGGCGGAATTTCCACCTCCGGTGGGTCCTTCCTGGGCTGCCCCGACAGTGAAGTCCGTTGCTGATGAAGGAACGTGGAGGTCTGGCGCCACACCGGTTCCCTGCCGACCGCGACCTCGCTCACCACGTCGACCAGCAGACCCTTGCGGTGTTCGCGCATGTTCTCCGCGTGTACCCGCACGTCGAGCGGTTCGGTGACGGAGATGGGCCGGTACTGTTCGATCACGTTCTCGGCGTGTACCGAGCCGACGGCTGCGAACGGAAACCCTTTGGACACCATGAGTTTCATGACCACCGGGAAGGTGAGCATGAACGGGTAGGTGAGCGGCAGGGTGTCGCCGAACGTCAGCCCGCACACCTTGGTGTACTCGGCGAGGTTGTCCGGATCCACGCGCAGACCACGAAGGACGAGCGTGTCGTCGGGCAGCGTGTCGCCCTTGGCTCCCACGACCGGAAGTGCCGACAGCACAGCACGGCCGTAGACGCCGAGAACCGAAGGGCTCGAATCGAGTTCGATGACCGCCATCAGGCCCCCAGCATGGACTGACCGCACACGCGGACGACCTGGCCGGTCACGGCGCTCGACGCGGGGCTCGCGAACCACGCCACGGTTTCCGCGACGTCGACCGTCTCGCCACCCTGCTGCAACGAACTCATCAGTCGTCCGCCTTCGCGGGTCGCGACCGGGATGGCCGCGGTCATCGCGGTCTCGATGAAGCCCGGGGCGACGGCGTTGATCGTGATGTTCTTCTCGGCGAGGACCGGAGCGGTGGCCTGGACCAGTCCGATGACCCCGGCTTTGGACGCACCGTAGTTGGTCTGGCCACGATTGCCGGCGATCCCCGCGATCGAGGAGACATCCACGACGCGGCCGCCCTCCTTGAGCGCGCCCTTCTCGACCAGGACATCGGTGATCTTCTGGGGTGCAACGAGATTGACGCCTATGACGGCGTTCCACCGGGCGTCGTCCATGTTCGCGAGCAGCTTGTCGCGGGTGATGCCCGCGTTGTGCACGATGATGTCCGCTCCGCCGTGGCGTTCGAGAAGGTGCGCCGCGAGCTTGTCGCCTGCGTCGGGCGCGGTCACGTCGAGGGCGAGCGCAGTGCCGCCGACCTTGTTGGCGGTCTGCGCGAGTGCTTCCCCGGCCGCGGGGACGTCTGCCGCGACAACCGTGGCGCCGTCGCGCGCAAGGACCTCCGCGATGGTGGCGCCGATGCCGCGCGCCGCACCGGTGACGACGGCGACCTTTCCGGCGAGGGGCTTGTCCCACGACGCCGGAGCGGTCGCGTCGCCGTCTCCGATGCGGATGACCTGACCGTCGACGAAGGCGGATTTCGCCGAGAGCAGGAACCGCAGGGTCGATTCGGCGCCGGACAGTCCGGTCGACGCCTTGGGCGAGACGTAGACGAGTTGGGCGGTCGCACCGCGGCGAAGCTCTTTCGCGAGGCTGCGGGTGAATCCTTCGAGCGCGCGCTGCGCGATGCGTTCGTCTACCGACGACGCGTCCTCGGGTGTGGTGCCGAGAACGACGACGCGCCCGCTCGGGGCCAGGTTTCGGATCGCGGGCTGGAAGAAGGTGAAGAGCTGTTCGAGGCCCGCGGAGTCGGTGATGCCCGTAGCGTCGAAGACGAGTCCGCCGAACGAGGTGTCGGCGGGGTCGGCGATCGGGTAGTCGCTCAGCAGCGACCGGATCGGCTCGACCAGCCGGCCGTTGCCGCCGACGAGGAGAGGCCCGGGGAGTGCGGGTTCGCCGGGCTGGTAACGCCTGAGCTTCTCCGGCTGCGGCAGGCCGAACTGCTTGGCGAGGAAAGATCCGGGTGCGGACGAGATGAGCTGGGCGTAGAGCTTCGGAGCGCCCTTGGCTTCTGCCACGGTTCCACCTTCTTCTTTTCGGTCGTCGATGCAGTGGTCGACAACAAACTTACCCGTGAGTAAGAATAGTAACCAGAATTCGAGTCCATCTGAATCCGGGAGACACCAGTGACCACCAAAGCCCGTTCCACGCAACAGCGCCGTGTCGCCGTCCTCGGGGGCAACCGGATCCCGTTCGCACGGTCCGACCGCAAGTACGCGCGCGCATCGAACCAGGACATGTTCACCGCGACACTCGACGGTCTCGTCGGTCGCTTCAACCTCCAGGGCGAACGCCTCGGCGCCGTCGTCGGTGGCGCCGTTCTCAAACACAGCCGAGATTTCAACCTCGTCCGGGAGTCGGTCCTGGGCAGCGCACTCAGCCCGTACACGCCCGCATGGGACCTCCAGCAGGCCTGCGGCACGGGCCTGCAGTCGATCATCTCGGTGGGAGACGCGATCGCGGCGGGCCGCATCGAGGCCGGCATCGGCGGTGGCGTCGACACCACCTCCGACGCACCCATCGCCGTGAGCAACGAACTCCGCGAATTCCTGCTCTCGCTGAACCGGGCACGCGGCACCGGAGCTCGCGCCAAGCTGCTCGGCAACGTACGTCCGTCGATGCTCGGCATCGAGATCCCCCGCAACGGCGAACCCCGCACCGGTCTGTCGATGGGTGAGCACGCCGCGATCACCGCCAAGGAATTCGGAATCCGGCGCGAAGATCAGGACGAACTGGCCGTCGCGAGCCACCGCAACATGGCCGCGGCCTACGATCGCGGATTCTTCGACGATCTCGTCACCCCGTTCCTCGGCCTCACCCGCGACGACAACCTGCGGCCCGATTCGTCGGTCGAGAAGCTGTCGACGCTCGAGCCGGTGTTCGGCAAGAAGCTCGGCGACGCCACCATGACGGCGGGCAACTCCACTCCTCTCACCGACGGCGCCTCCGCGGCGCTGCTGTCCAGCGAGGAGTGGGCGGCGGAACGGAAGCTTCCGGTCCTCGCGTACCTGGTGGACTCCGAGACGGCTGCGGTCGACTACATCCACGGCGGCGACGGGCTGCTCATGGCCCCCACCTATGCGATTCCGCGTCTGCTGCAGCGCAACGGGCTGACCTTGCAGGATTTCGACTTCTACGAGATCCACGAGGCATTCGCATCCGTGGTGCTCGCCACGCTGCAGGCATTCGAGTCGGAGGATTACTGCAAGGGCAAGCTCGGACTCGACGCACCGCTCGGATCGATCGACCGCAGCAAGCTCAACGTCAACGGTTCTTCACTCGCGGCCGGGCATCCGTTCGCGGCGACCGGGGGGCGCATCGTGGCGGCGCTCGCCAAGATGCTGCACGAAAAGAAGCAGGAGACCGGACAGCCGGTCCGCGGCCTCATCTCCATCTGTGCTGCCGGCGGCCAGGGCGTGACCGCAATTCTCGAGGCGTAGACCACACCGAACAAAAAAACCCGGTAGGTCTGTAACGCCTCGGCGAGCACAGCGATAGACCGGTCGACCCCGTGTTGCTGCCTGACCCCCGACCTGGTAGCAACACGGGGTTTCTGCATTCCGGCCGCAGCGCGGTGAAACCGGGGAACTACTCTGGGTGTGGTAACCGGCGCACGGGGTTTCCGTCCCGGCGCGCCCAGTTGGTGAAGGGATTTGGGTGAGCGGCACACACGGGACCGACGGCTCCGAACACGAGAACGACGACGTTCGACCGGCCGAGCCCGATTCGCGGGGTTCGTCGGCAACCGAGGCAGACAGTTCGTCGGCTCCGACCGAGCAGTTCGCTGCTTTTTCGGCGCCGCGGGTCCCGGAGACTCCCCGTGAAGAGCCTGCCGGTACCGGTACCGGCACCGAGCCGCCGGAGCCTGAGACGCCGCACTCCGGCACACCGCAGCCCGAGACGTCTCGGGCCGGCACCTCCCAGCCTGAGACGGCAAAACTCGAGACCGCGCGCCCCGAAGCACCGCGCCCCGAGACAGCACGGCCCGAGGCGGACCCGTCCGAAGCGGCCACGGCGGTGATTCCGGTGGTGACACAAGCCGGCCGCGGCGACGCGTCCACCGCCCGTATCCACCGCTCGTCGGATGCCTCGTCCCCGAAGCCGGCCGGAAGTACACCGCTGCCCTCCTCGGCTCCGGATTCCCGCAACGCGCCGCCCCCGGCGTCGCCTCCTACACCGCCGCCCGGGTCACCGCCCCCGGTCGCGCCTCCGGCCGGCGGCAACTCCGGGTCGTCCGGCGACGGATCGGGCTCCTGGTGGTCGGGAGTGCCCAGGCGAACGGTCGCGCTCGTCGTCGGCGGAGTCGTCGCCCTGCTCGCCGTGCTGTACGTCGCAGACCTCGCGGTCAGTTCCGGCAAGGTGCCGCGCGGCGTCACCGTTGCCGGCATCGAGATCGGCGGGGAGTCGCTCGACGAGGCGGAAGCACACCTGCGTCAGGTGCTCAGCGAGCGCCTCGACGAGCCCGTCCCGGTTGTCGCCGGGGAGACGAGCGGGGAAATCGTGCCTGCTCAGGCCGGGATCGGTATCGATTGGGAGGCGACGCTCGACCGCGTCGGAGCCCAGCCCCTGAACCCCTTCACGAGACTCGCCTCCTTCTTCGGCGACGAGGAGATCGGCGTCGTCTCCACCCGAGACGACGCAACGCTCGCCGTCGCCATCGACGAGTTCACGGCGGCCGCCGCGTATTCGCCGCGCGAGGGCAACATCGTGTTCGAGGGCGGCACCCCCGTCCCCGTCACCCCACAGCCCGGTCAGCGCGTAGATGTCGCTGCCGCATCCGACGTGTTCGCCGAGCGCTGGGCATTCGGTGAAGTGTCGCTGCCGGTCGAGCAGGTCGATGTCACGGTCACGCGTGAAGGCCTGGACCGTGCACTCGCCGACATCGCGGTTCCGGCGGTCTCCGCCGACCTCGTCGTGCGCGGCAAGGACGGGACGACGGCGACCCTCGCACGCGACCAGGTCGGTGCGGTGCTGTCGTTCGCGCCGGACGGTAAAGGCGGATTGACGCCGGAATACCATCCCGAGGCGGCCGTCGAGATTCTCGCGCCTCAGCTCCGGCCGACTGAAACCGAGCCCCGCGACGCCCGGATCGAGATCCAGGGTGGACGTCCTGCGGTGGTGCCCGGTGTGAAGGGCGAACTCGTCGACTGGGCAAAGACCCTCGAAACGTTCCCCGAACTGCTCGCCGTCACCGACGACCGGGTCGTCGACGCGGTCTACCAAACCGTGGACCCCGCGCTCACCACCGAGGCAGCGGAGAAGCTCGGCATCAACGAGGTCATCGGGGAGTACACGACCGGCGGTTTCGAATACGCCTCCGGTGTCAACATCCGCCTGGCCGCCGCAGAGATCAACGGTGCGGTCGTGAAACCGGGAGAGACCTTCTCTCTCAACGGGTACACCGGCCCCCGCGGCGCAGCGGAGGGCTATGTCGAATCGGGCATCATCGAGGCGGGACGCCCCGGCAAAGCGGTCGGCGGCGGCATCAGCCAGCTCGCGACCACGCTCTACAACGCGTCCTACTTCGCGGGCATGGAGGACGTGGCCCACACCGAGCACAGCTACTACATCTCCCGCTATCCCGCCGCCCGTGAGGCCACTGTCTTCGAGGGTGCGATCGACCTGCAGTTCCGCAATCCGTTCGAGACGGGCGTGCTCATCCAGACGATCACCACCAGTTCCGACGTGACGGTGCGTCTGTGGGGAACCAAGACCGTGGACGTGCAGTCGATCACGGGTGAGCGGACGAACTTCACCACGCCGAACACCATCACGTTGCCTGCCGGCCCCGGCTGCATCGCGTCGAGCGGCGCCAAGGGATTCACGGTCTCCGATACGCGCGTCGTGACCGACGCAAAGACGGGTGCGCAGATTTCGAACACGACGCGGACGGTGCGCTACGACCCGGTGCCGATCGTCAAGTGCGTCGAGCCCGACGACAAGGACGGTGCCGACTCCGAAGGTGATCAGGGCACGGGGGGCGACGCGCCCGCTCCGGCGAGCCCGGCGCCGGCGCCGGCACCGGCGTCGTCGACGCCCGCGAGCGCTCCGGCCGGAGAAGCGCCGGCGCAGGCGCCTGCGGAGAGCACTGTCTCCGATGCGGCCGACCCGATCGCGGAGCCGGAAGCCGCGGCGCCCGCGCGGAGACAGCCCGAGTCCGTGACCGCACCCGGGAACTGAGATTCGGCCGGTCCCGCTGAGCGAGATTCCATGTCGAGGAGTGTGACGCCGCTCATAGCCTCGGCGGCATGACCACACACATCAGCGCGGAGTCGCCGGCCGGCGAGCTTCTCGCAGATCAGCAGGCCGAGTTCCGTTCCCATCGGACGAGTTCTCCCGCGGAACGCCGGGCCCGCATCCAGCGGGTGATCGACATGCTCGTCGCCCGCTGCGACGAACTGGTCGAGGCGATCGACGCCGACTTCGGTGGACGTCATCCGGGCTACACGACCGTCAACGACGTGCTCGGCTCGGTGACCGCTCTGAAGTACGCGCGCGATCACCTCGACGGCTGGATGCAGCCGGAGCAGCGGACGGTGTTCGCGCCCTACGACCAACTCGGTGCCACCGCTGCGATCCATTACCAGCCCAAGGGCTCGGTCGCGATCATCGGAACGTGGAACGCTCCGGTCTACACCCTGATGGGCCCACTCGCCGGTGTCCTCGCAGCCGGCAACCGCGCGGTGCTCAAACCGTCCGAGGTGGTCCCGCGCACCGCGCAGGTGCTGGCCGAGGCGACCGCCGAGTTCCTCGATCCCGTGGACGTCGCGGTGGTCACCGGTGGCCCGGATGTCGCGCGGTCCCTCACGTCGCTGCCCTTCGACCACATCGTCTTCACCGGTGGTGTGGCCGCCGGTCGCTCGGTGCTCGAGAACGCTGCCCGCAACCTCGTCCCGGTGACCCTGGAACTGGGCGGGAAGTCGCCGGTGATCATCGGGCGCTCGGCCGACCTCGACACGGCGGCGTTCCGTATCGCGGTTGCCAAGGCCACCAACGGCGGTCAGCTCTGCGTCAACGCCGACACCGTGTACGTGCCCGCCGAATCCCTCGAGTCGTTTGTTTCGGCGATAACCCGGTCCTACGCGGAGTTGCTGCCCACGGTGGCCGGAAATCCGGACGCCACCGCGATCGTCGATGACCGGCATGCCGCACGGATCGACGGATACGTCAGCGAGGCAGCAGGACTGGGCGCACGAGTCGAGGTGGCTCCGGACGAGCCGATCAGCACCGAGGAACGCCGTCGGCCGCTGCGCTTGGTGCTCGACCCGCCAGAGTCTGCGGCGATCTCGCGGGAAGAGATCTTCGGACCCGCCCTGGTGGTGCGGACATACGACGATCTCGCGCACGTCCTCGACACCGTCAACTCGGGTCCGAAACCCTTGGCGCTGTACTACTTCGGGAGGGACGCCGACGAGCAGCGCACCGTCGTCGACGGCACCACGTCCGGTGGCGTCACGATCAACGACGTGCTGATGCACGCGGGGATGCTCGACGCGCCGTTCGGCGGTGTCGGTGAATCCGGGATGGGTCACTACAGCGGTCGCGAAGGATTCCTCGAATTCAGCCACAGCCGAACAATTTTCGAGTCACCGGAACATGATCCGCGCCGCGAGTGGGGAATGTTGCCGCCGTACGGCGAGGGATACCGCGCCGCGATGGCGGCTCAGATCACCCCGTGACTGCCCGGCTACCCCACGCTCGCCCCCACCCCGAGGAGAACACCTGATGAAGACCCGTGGCGCGATTATCCGCACAGCACCCGGTACCTACGAGATCGCCGACCTCGAGTTGGACGAACCGCGCCACGGCGAACTGATGGTCCGGATGGTGGCCGCCGGGCTGTGTCATTCCGACGACCACATCGCCACCGGTGACCACGCGGTCGGCAGTTACCCCATCTGCGGCGGTCACGAGGGTGCCGGTGTGGTGGTGCAGGTCGGACCCGGCACCACGGGATGGAGCGAGGGCGACCATGTGGTGTTCTCGTTCCTGGCTGCGTGCGGACGGTGCCGCTGGTGCGCGAAGGGCCTCCAGAACCTGTGCGATCGAGGTGCGGCGATCATGACCGGCAGCCGCCCCGACGATCCGGCGAGCTTCCGGCTGAGCCTCGACGGCGTCGAGGTCGCACAGACGTGCGGCCTGTCCACGTTCAGCGAATACACCACCGTCAGCGTCGATTCCGCGATCAAGGTGGACAAGGATCTCCCGCTCGACAAGCTGTGCCTGCTCGGCTGCGGTGTCGGCACCGGATGGGGCGCGGCGGTCAACTCCGCAGAGGTGTATCCCGGGCAGACCGTCATCGTGCAGGGAATCGGCGGAATCGGCATCAACGCCGTGCAGGGAGCCGCGCACGCCGGAGCGGCCCACATCATCGCCGTCGACCCGGTGGAGTTCAAGCGCGAGAGTGCACTGCGGTTCGGTGCGACCCATGCCGTCGCGGGTATGACGGAAGCTACCGAGATCGCGCGCTCGTACACCAACGGGCAGGGCGCCGATGCCGCGATCGTCACCGTGGGCGTGACGACCGGCGAGCACATCGCGGAGGCGTTCTCGTCGATCCGGAAGGCCGGCACCTGTGTGGTGACCGGTCTCGGGAAGATGACCGACTTCGGGATCCCCATCAGCGCCATGGAATTGGTGCTGTACCAGAAGCGACTCCAGGGCTCGTTGTTCGGCGCCTTCGCGCCGACCGCCGACATCCCTTGGATGATCGACCTCTACACCTCGGGCAAGCTCATGCTCGACGAGCTGGTGACGTCCACCTACAAGCTCGACGACATCGCCCAAGGCTTCACCGACATGCACGAGGGCAGGAATCTGCGCGGGGTGGTCGTGTTCTGATCGAGCGGTAACCGGACGACAGTGGCTCCCGCCGATAATCGGCGGGAGCCACTGTCGTCTCGTTGTGTCCTCGGGTGTTACGCCGGGATCAGAATGCGGCTTCGTCGAGCTCCATGATGTCGAGGTCGACATTGGCGATGACGTTGCGCGACGTGGTCAGCTGCGGCAGAACGTTCTTGGCGAAGAACGACGCTGCGGCGACCTTGCCTTCGTAGAAGGCCTTGTCCTTGGCGTCCGCACCGGCGTCGAGCGCGGTGAGTGCGATCTCGGCGTGCTCGAGCAGCAGCCAGCCGATCATCAGGTCACCGAAGGACTCGAGGAAGCGGACCGATCCGAGACCGACCTTGTACAGCTCGGTCGGCTGCTCCTGCGCACCCATGAGGAACTGGGTGAGCGTCGCGACCATGGCCTGCGTGTCGTCGAGGGCGGTGGCGAGCAGTGCACGCTCCGCCTTGAGACGGTCGTCGCCGCTCTCGCGCTCGAGGAACTTCTTGATCTGTCCGGCCACGTGGGCGAGAGCGACACCGCGATCGCGGGCGATCTTGCGGAAGAAGAAGTCCTGCGCCTGGATGGCGGTGGTGCCCTCGTACAGCGAGTCGATCTTCGCGTCGCGGATGTACTGCTCGATCGGGTAGTCCTGGAGGAAGCCGGAACCACCGAAGGTCTGCAGCGAGTCGGTCAGGTACTGGTAGGCCCGCTCCGAGCCACAGCCCTTGACGACCGGCAGAAGCAGGTCGTTGATGCGGTGGGCGAGGCCGGCGTCGGCGCCGGAGACCTGCTCGGCGACAACGTCGTCCTGGTGTGCGGCGGTGTAGAGGTACACGGCGCGCAGGCCCTCGGAGTACGCCTTCTGCATCGCGAGCGAGCGGCGCACGTCGGGGTGGTGCAGGATCGACACGCGCGGGGCGGTCTTGTCGGACATCTGGGTCAGGTCGGCGCCCTGGATGCGGTCCTTGGCGTACGCAAGTGCGTTCTGGTAGCCGGTCGACAGGGTGGCGATGGCCTTGGTGCCGACCATCATGCGAGCGTGCTCGATGACGTCGAACATCTGCGCGATGCCGTTGTGGACCTCACCGACGAGCCAGCCCTTGGCCGGGACGCCGTGGCCACCGAAGGTGAGCTCGCAGGTCGCGGAGGCCTTCAGACCCATCTTGTGCTCGACGTTGGTGACGAACACGCCGTTGCGGTCGCCCATCTCGCCCTTCTCGAAGTCGAAGTGGAACTTCGGGACGAAGAAGAGCGACAGGCCCTTGGTGCCGGGGCCGGCGCCCTCGGGGCGGGCGAGGACGAGGTGGAAGATGTTCTCGAACAGGTCGTCGGAGTCGGCCGAGGTGATGAAGCGCTTGACGCCCTCGATGTGCCACGAGCCGTCGTCCTGCTTGATCGCCTTGGTGCGGCCCGCGCCCACGTCGGATCCGGCGTCGGGCTCGGTGAGCACCATGGTGGCGCCCCAGCCGCGTTCGACACAGGTGGCGGCCCACTGCTTCTGCTCGTCGGTGCCGTTCTCGAACAGCACGCCGGCGAAGGCGGGACCTGCTGCGTACATGAATGCGGCGGGCTGCGCGCCGAGCATCATCTCGTTGACCGCCCACAGGAGCGCGCGCGGCGACTCGGTGCCGCCGAGCTCCTCAGGGATGCCCATGGACCAGTAGCCGGCATCCCACCACGCCCGGAACGCCTTCTTGAAGCCCTCGGGGATGGACACCGAGTGGGTCTCCGGGTCGAAGACCGGGGGAGTGCGGTCGGTTTCCGCGAATGCCTCGGCAGCGGGACCCTCGGCGAGCGCCTTGACCTCGGAAAGGATGCCGCGCGAGGTCTCCTCGTCGAGGTCGCCGAACGCACCTGTTTCGAGGACCTTCTGAATCTGCAGGAACTCGAAGAGATTGAACTCGAGGTCGCGGAGGTTGCTCTTGTAATGGCCCATGTCTGATGTCTCCCGGGGGTGTGGTGCGGTCCAGTTGGATCAAGTACCGCCCAAGCTTATTACTCGTCGGTAACATCTCTATGTTACTCGTCGGGCAACTAACTTCCAAGACTGACTTTGCGTGCCACCACCAAGGCATCGACGGCAGTTCCCGCTTCCGTTTCGCGGTGCCTGCGTTCGGCAACCTCGATATCGAGTCGGCCGTCGATGTCGTTCACGACATCTGTTGGTGTGTAGAGGATCTCGGCATCCTTGGGGCCTCCGACTCCATGCTGGAGATTTGTCGAGTCGTGGCCGAGAAATATGAGGATTCCGTCAGGTTTCAGCGAACTGACGGCTTTGTCGACGAGTGCTTTCCGTTGCGACGGAGGGAAATGCAGGAATACCGAGAGGATCAAGTCATACGTGCCGTCGAAGGTGTCGGAAATCACATCGGAGAGCTGATATCGCAACCGGTCGCGCGATCTCTTGGGCGCCTGCGCAGCGATTCGGCGGGCCTTGTCCAGCGCCACGGCCGAGAAGTCGGTGCCGACCACCTCCCAGCCGCGCGTCGCGAGCCATAACGAGTGGCGGCCCTCCCCGCAGCCGAGATCGAGCGCGCGCCCGTGCGGCAGCGACGTCGCGAACTCCACCACCACCGGGTTGGGCGGAGCGCCCCACACCAGTTCCGAGGATTCGTACCGGTCGTCCCAGTCCTGTGCGTCCATACCGGCACGGTAGCGACCGGGCGCGATACCGGCTCCGACGAGGTGCGATACCACTGGGCGCGGCCTGCCCGGACCCCGTGCTGTGACATTTTCGTAACCCGCGCTACCGTGTCTCGATGCGGCGCACTGATGAGCAGTGCCCGAGGAGGAGGAGTTCGCCTGATGGGTGCACAGATCGCCGTCCCCGCCACGCTGAGGAACAGCGCGCTTCTCGGGTTGGGTGTGCACAGGCCCGAGCGGGTCGTCACCAACGCGGAGATCTGTGAACAGATCGATTCCAGCGACGAGTGGATCCAGTCGCGATCCGGAATCAAGGAACGCCGTTTCGCGAAGGCGCACCCCGAAGAGACGATCGTGGACATGTCGGTCGATGCCGCCTCGAAGGCGCTCGACGCAGCCGGACTGAGCGGCCCGCAGATCGACACCGTCATCATCGCGACCTCCACCTACGGCTTCCAGACGCCCCAGGCCGCCGCGCTCGTCGCGGACCGCCTCGGTACCGGCGGCGCCGCCGCCCTCGACATCCAGGCCGGTTGCGCAGGCTTCTGCTACGCGTTGGGTGTCGCATCCGACCTGGTGCGCGCCGGGACCGCGGAGAAGGTGCTCGTCGTCGGTGTCGAGCGAATGAGCGACGCCACCGAACCCACCGACCGCTCCGTGCGATTCATCTTCGGTGACGGTGCGGGCGCGGTCGTCGTCGGTGCCTCCGACGAGGTCGGTGTCGGCCCCACGGTGTGGGGATCGGACGGTTCGCAGGGCAACGCCATCCGCCAGGAGCCCGACTGGGTCGACTTCGCCCAGAACCCGCAGCAGAAGCGTCCCTGGATCATCATGGAAGGCACCGCGGTGTTCCGCTGGGCAGCCTTCGAGATGAGCAAGTACGCCCGCCAGATCGCCGACAAGTCCGGGGTCGCTCTCGCCGACCTCGACGCGTTCGTGCCGCACCAGGCGAACCTGCGTATCAACGACGTCATCGTCAAGCAGCTCGAGCTTCCCGAGTCCGTGCAGGTGGCCGACGACATCATCGAGACCGGCAACACCTCTGCCGCGTCGATCCCGCTGGCGATGGAGAAGATGCTGCGCACCGGTCAGGTCGAGGCGGGCGACACCGCCCTTCTCCTCGCGTTCGGTGCCGGCCTGTCCTACGCCGGCCAGATCGTGAAGATGCCTCCGCTGGCGCAGTAGTACATGGCCCGTACAGGACAGCCGTCGATTCCTCGATGGCTGTGGATTCTGTGCTTCATCGCGGTCTCGATCGCGGTCGTCGTCCTCGAACCCGTCGTCACCGACGAGTCGGGGGCAGCGGAGCCGCCGGTGGGGATTGCCACGGGAGGCGACCCCACGGCGGTCCTCGCGGCGCTCTCGGCGCTGCCGGTACGCGCCGCCGATCCTCAGGACGGCTACAGCCGTGAGCTCTTCGGGCCCGCCTGGACCGACAACGTCACGGTCGGGTTCGGCCGCAACGGCTGCGACACCCGCAACGACATTCTCAAGCGCGACCTCGTCGACATCTCGCTCGAGCCCGCCACGAAGGACTGCACGGTCCGGACCGGCACCCTGCGGGATACGTACACGAACCTGGAGATCTTCTTCCGACGCGGCACCGACACGTCCTCCGCGGTGCAGATCGACCACATCGTGGCCTTGTCCGACGCCTGGAAGAAGGGTGCCCGCTACCTCGACGACCAGGCGCGTCGCAACCTGGCCAACGATCCGCGCAATCTGCAGGCGGTCGACGGCCGCACCAACCAGTCGAAAGGCGACTCCGACGCCTCCGCCTGGCTGCCACCGAATGCGGGCTATCACTGCGACTACGTGGCGCGGCAGGTCGAGGTGAAGGTCGAGTACCGGCTGTGGGTCACCCCGGAAGAGCGCGACGCCATGGCCCGCGTTCTGTCGTCGTGCTGAAGCGGAGCGGTCACCTGGCGCGGAGGTTGATCGGCCCTCCGTCGTCGGGAAACGGCAGTGACGTGAAGTTCATCGGTGCGACGTAGTCGGCGGGTACGTCCCACTCGTACCGGAGCAGCAGGTGGTGCAGCACCGACTTGATCTCGGCGCCCGAGAAGTGCTGCCCGAGACAGCGGTGCACGCCACCGCCGAAAGGCGTCCACGCGTGGGGATGGACGCGGTCCTCCCGCCGTTCGGGAGCGAACCGCTCGGGGTCGAAACGTTCGGGATCCGGCCACAATTCGGCCATGTGGTGGCTGTAGTGGACACCGACGTTGACGAGCGTGCCCTTGGGAATGAAATGCCCCAGGATCTCGGTGTCGGCCCCTGCCCGGCGCACGACGCCGGGTACCGGCGTGACCAGGCGCTGGCACTCCTTGATCACCAGATCGAGCGCGGTGAGGTCGTCGAGTTGCGCGAAGACGGGCGTCGCGGTGCCGAGCGCTTCGGATTCCTCGCGGCACCGCTGCTGCCACTCGGGGTACTGGCCGAGATATTGCATCGCCGTCGAGAGCGTGATGGTGGAGGTGTCGTGTGCTGCCATCATCAGAAAGATCATGTGGTTGACGACGTCGTCGTCCGAGAACCGTTCCCCGTCCTCGGACTCCACGTGGCAGAAGACCGAGAAGATGTCGTTGCCCTCGGCTGCGCGCCGTGCGGGCAGGTAGCGGCGGAAGAACGCCTCGAGCCGCTTGCGTCCCTGGATGCCCTTGCGCCACCTGCTGCCGGGCAACGGATAGCGGACGATCGCGGTCGCCGCCTGTACGCACCCGATGAAGGCGCGGTTGACCTCCTGCATCTCCTGGTCCGACGATCCCTCGGCGCCGCCCATGAAGATCTCGGTGGCCAGACTCAGGGTGAGTTCCTTGAGCGCGGGGTAGGCCCGGAAGCCGTCACCGGGGACCCAGGTCTCGAGCGTGCGTTCGATCGACGGATGCATCGCGTCGGTGTAGAGCGCGAGGCGGTCGCGCGTGAAGGCTTTCGCCATGATCCGGCGATGCGCGGTGTGTTCGTCGCCGTCCATGAGCATCAGTCCGCGGTCGAAGAACGGGCCGATCAACGCGCGCCATCCCGGGCCGCTCTGCAGGGCGCGGTCGCGGTTCTGCAATGCCGCTCCCACGGCGTCGGGCCCGATGAGCACGACCCACGGGCGCCCGGCGAACCGGAACCACGACACGGGGCCGTGCCGGTGGAACCGCTTGTCGTAGGCCTTGATCGGGTCCCGCATGTAGTCCAGCGCGTAGCCGATGTACGGGAGTCCGCTGTCGCCGGGGACGGGCTCGAGACCGGGCGGCGGGGGAGCGAGCATCTTCGTCACGGGGTACATCTCCCGTCGGGTCGGGATCTGACTCTGGCTGTGGTCAGATTACTGTAACCCGCATCACACCGAGTGTGGCGTTCGATCGATATCCGCGTGCGACCGCAGTACTCCGGGCACGCTCAGCCGGCCTGGTCGGAGGGGCGGAGAAGGATCTCGTTGATGGTCAGATGACGGGGACGGGTGAGCGCGAAGACGATCACGTCCGCGATGTCGGGTGGCTCCACCGTGGAGGCGTCGTAACCCTGTTGCACGACCTGCCGGGTCGCGTTGTCGGTGATGTGCGTCGGCAACTCGGTGTCGACGATTCCGGGCTCGATGAGCATCACGCGCACGTCGGGGTGCAGTTCCTGGCGCAGTGACTCGGACCAGCCGTTGATTCCCCACTTCGTGGCGGCATAGACACCGTTGGTGGGCCGGGCGGTACGTCCGGCAACCGAGGAGATGTTGACGAGGTCCCCGCCACCGTCCCGAAGCTGCTCGAGGAAGACCTCGGTGGTCGTGATGGCCCCGAGCAGGTTGACCTCGATCATCCTGCGGTAGTCGTCGTGAAACTTCGGCGAGAACGGTCCGAGCAGCATGACGCCCGCGTTGTTGATCAGGACGTCCGCTCCGCCGAACTCGTCCTGCACCCGCTGAGCAGCGGCGACGAGGGAATCGCGGTCGGTCACGTCGGCCCGGATCGCGAGCGCACCGCTGCCCAGGTCGGCCGCGAGAGCTTCGATCCGGGCGAGGCGACGTGCGAGCAGCGCGACGCGGAAGCCCGCGCCCGCGAGGGCACGTGCGGTCGCGGCACCGATGCCGGACGACGCGCCGGTTACCACCGCCACGCGGCCCGAGTTCGAGGATTCGGTCATGAATCGGTCCCTTCGTGGGTGACGCTTCCATCAGACCACCGTCCGGGCGCCGGGGTCTGCGAAATCGCCCGGCCGACGCACGTCGCGGAGATGTACGTGACCGCCGACACATGCCATGCTGACGCGCATGGACGTCGAACGACCGAAGCTCGAAGGTACGGTCGCGGTCGGAAACGGTCGCCGTCTCGGTTTCGCCGAATTCGGCTCCGCGCAGGGACGCGCGGTGTTCTGGCTGCACGGCACCCCGGGAGCGCGCCGCCAGATCCCCGTCGAAGCCCGCGCCTTCGCCGAACGGGAGAACATCCGGCTGATCGGGATCGACCGTCCGGGGATCGGGTCGTCGACCCCGCACCTGTACGAGAACGTCCTGGCCTTCACCGACGACCTGGAGATCATCGCCGACACCCTGGGCGTCGATCGGATGGCGGTCGTCGGCCTCTCCGGCGGCGGTCCCTTCACGCTGGCGTCCGCGTACGCGCTGCAGGATCGGGTGGTGGCTGCCGCAGTGCTCGGCGGTGTCGCCCCGGTGGTCGGTCCGGAGGCGATCAGCAGTGCGCTGATGCGACTGGGAACGTTCGTCGCGCCGGTCCTTCAGGTGGCGGGCGCCCCCATCGGTACCGCACTGAGCGCCGGTATCCGGCTGGTCCGGCCCTTGGGGTCGCCGATCATCGACCTCTACGGACGACTCTCGCCGGAGGCCGACCGCCGTCTGCTCGCGAGGCCGGAGTTCAAGGCGATGTTCCTCGACGACCTGCTCAACGGCAGCCGGCACCGCATCTCCGCGCCGTTCGCCGACATCGTGGTGTTCACCCGCGACTGGGGCTTTCGCGTGTCGGACGTGAAGGTGCCGGTCCGCTGGTGGCACGGCGACAGCGACCACATCATTCCGTTCGAACACGGCCTGCACATGGTGGATCTGCTGCCCGACGCGGAGTTCCATCATCTGCCGGGTGAGAGTCATCTCGCCGGTCTCGGTGCCGCCCAGGAGATTCTCACGACGCTGATGAAACTGTGGGACGACGCGGACGCCGACCGGTAGAGGTGCCGGTCGGCGCCTACCGCGACCGCTCGAGGACGTCGAGCAGCGCGCGCAGTTCCGAGGCGTCGACCTGCCCGGGTGCCGATGCCGTGCCCACCATCCCGAAGGTCGCGGCGGAACCGAACACCTGACCGGCGATCCGGGAGACCACCCCCAGGCCACCCATCGACATGGTGATCAGCGGGCGATCCGCGTACTCCTCGTGCATGATGCGTGTCGCATCGAGCAGGGTGAGCACGTCGGCAGCGGACCGGGGCATCACCGCGATCTTGCAGATGTCCGCTCCGAGTGCCTGCATCGCGCGCAACCGCGAGACGATCTCGTCTTTCGGGGGCGTGGCATCGAAATCGTGGTTGGACGCGACCACCGCGACGTTCCGGGCGTGGGCGGACGCGACGATCCGTTTCACCGCGTGGCTCTCGCGCCGGTACTCCACGTCGATCAGATCCACGACACCGCTCTCCGCGAGCGCGATCGCCAGCTCGGCGTACGCGTCGTCGCCCGAGGTGGCCTGTCCGCCTTCGTGCGCGGTGCGGCAGGTCGCGAGCAGCGGCGTGGCACCGAGGGCGCCGGCGAGCGCGTGCGCCTGGGCGACCACCGACGCGGTGTCCTCGAGGGTGCCGAAGAAGTCGACCCGCCACTCCACGACATCGGCGACCTGCCCGGACAGTGCCTCGACCTGCGCGTGCAGTTCGTCCGGGGTCCGGCCGGTGACGGGCACGATGATCTTGGGTGTGCCCTCGCCGATCGTCACGTCCTTGACGCGGACCGGTGTGATGCTCCGACCCATGTGTCGCCTCCCGTTGCCTGCCCGCCGCGGCATGTCGCCTCTGGGCGTCCATTCGATCACGTGAGGTTCCGCGCGCTGCGCCGGACCTCTCGGTCCCTGGCGTGCGGAACCGGCCGCTACGAGCCCGGTGACGCCGGTGGTTCCGTCCGGTCGCCGGGGGCGGACACCGCCACGGTGTCGTGTTCGGCGGACGCCGTGCGCGCTGCTTCCGCGTCCTTCGCGCTGATCGCTTCGCCACGCGCCACCATGCCGGCTTCGTCGGAGAGCGGGATCTCCTTCAGGAAGCAGGCCAGGACGATGGCGACGATCAGGAACGGGATGAGGTACCAGAAGACGGGGGCGAGCGAGTCCGCGTAGGCGTCGACGACGCCCTGCCGCACCTCGTCGGGCAGTGCCTTCATGATCGCGGGGTCGAGGGTGGCGGTGGCCTGTCCGGCCTGCTCCGGATCGGCCCCCGCGGTGGTGAACACGTCGGTGAGCTTCACGGAGAGCTGGTTGGTGAAGATCGTGCCGAAGATCGCGACACCCAGCGCGGCGCCCACCTCGCGGAAGTAGTTGTTCGAGCTCGTGGCGGTACCGATCTCGTCGACCGGCACTGCGTTCTGGACGACGAGGATGACCACCTGCATGATCAGGCCGAGCCCGAGTCCGAAGACGAAGAGCATCGAGCAGATCACCCACAGTGGTGTGCTGCCTTGCAGGGTGGTCAGCCACAGCATCGCCAGCGCGGTGATCGAGGCCCCGGCGATCGGGTACATCTTGTAGCGCTGCGTCTTGGTGATCGCGAGGCCCGAGCCGATCGAGGTGATCAGGAGGCCGACCATCATGGGCAGCAGCAGCAGGCCCGATACCGCCGCGGAGGTGCCGGACGACATCTGCAGGAACGTGGGCATGAACGCGAGCGCTGCGAACATACCGAGACCGAGCACGAAACCGATCGCGGTCGCGTTGACGAAGATCGAATTGCGGAACAGCGACAGCGGGATGATGGGGTCTTGTGCCCGGGATTCGACGAGCACGAACAGGCATGCCATGGCCAGCAGGCCGATGCCGAATGCCCAGGTGAGCGGGTCGCTCCAGCCGCGGTCCGCGTCGCCGCCGAAATCGGTGAAGAAGATCAGGCAGGTCGTCGCGAGCGACAGCGTGATCACACCGAGAATGTCGATGCGCTTGGTGGGCTTCTTCGTCGGCAGCGTGAGCATGAACCACGAGATCAGCAGCGCGACGATGCCGACGGGAATGTTGATGTAGAAGCACCATTCCCACGTCAGGTGATCGACGAAGAACCCGCCGAGCAGCGGGCCACCGACGGCGGAGAGACCGAAGATCGCGCCGAGCGGACCCATGTACTTGCCACGTTCGCTGGCGGGAACGATGTCGGCGATGATGGCCTGCGACAAGATCATCAGGCCGCCGCCTCCGGCGCCCTGCAGAGCGCGGAAGACCACGAACGTCCAGAAGTCGTCGGTGAACGCGCAGCCCGCCGACGCGAGGGTGAAAATCGCGATGGCGATCATGAACAGGTACCGGCGGCCGAAGACGTCGCCGAACTTGCCGTAGACGGGCATCACGATCGTGGTGGCGAGCAGGTATGCGGTGGTGATCCACGCCTGGTGCTCGACGCCGCCGAGCTGGCCCACGATGGTGGGCATCGCGGTCGAGACGATCGTCTGGTCGAGGCTCGCCAGCAGCATGCCGGCGATCAGGGCCGAGAAGATGATCCAGATTCGGCGTTGGGAGAGAACCAGTGGTTCTGCGGTAGAGGTCACCGTATTCCTGTCGGGTCGTGGAGGTCGAGAGGGTGTTCGAGCAGCCGCTGGGCGCATCCGATGTCGCGTTCGAGCAGGTCGCGGAACGGTGGGCTGTCGGGCGTGCGGAAGAACTCGTCGACGGCGTCGTGAATGAGACCGGCGACGAATCGCACGGTGACGCGGACGAAGGGGTCGTCGGCGGAGAGCCCTTCGCGTGCGGCGATCAGTTCGGCGAAGTCCTGCTGGTGCGACTCGCCCAGCGACATCATGCGGGCGAGCAACTGAGGTTCGCTGCGCACGATCTCGCAGCGGAGTCGATGTTGTTCCCGAGTGAAATCGTTGCGTTCGAACAGTGCAACGGCGAGCCGCGCGATATCGCGCAGCAGGGCCGGCGAGGAGCCGGGCCCGGCGCGGTCGCCCCCCGCCACGAACTCGTCGCGGTCTTCCGGGGTGAGTGCTGCAGGCGGGTTGCCGAGCACCGCATCCTCTTTCGAGGCGAAGTAGTTGAAGAAGGTTCGCCGCGACACGCCGACGTGTTCGCACAGTTCCTCGACGGTGAAGCCGGCGAGACCCCGACGGGCGGTGAGTGTGCGTGCGTGCTCGACGAGCGCGGCGCGTGTCCGCTGCATGCGACGGGTCCGGGCACCCTCGTCGATAGAAATTGCACTCTCGGACACGGAGTGCATTTCTACCACCTCCGCCCCGCAGTCGCACCCTCGCGTCAGTCGAGCCAGGACCTGACCGGCGGCTTGACCCACATGATCTTCTCGTCGGGGTGGGTGCGCGTGGCCGAAGGATGATCCGGGTGCTCGTGCGCCCATGCGGTCTTCTCGTCGAGCAACTGCGCCACGAGCGCCCACGTTTCCATCGTGCGCGGCGGGTGGGCGTCTGCGGCTCGTGCCAGCCGCCTGCGCGTGTCGTCGGACATGGCCAGCAACTCCGCGCCGGTGACACCGCGGTTCCAGGTGTAGCGGGCGAGGCCCACCGCCTTCTCCCGGCGATTCTTTTCAGCGCGGTCGGTGTGGGCGAAGTCGGCGCTCGTCATCCACCCTCCTGCTTCTCCGTGTCGGTGGCCGTGCGGCCACGATGGTCCCGTCCAGTCTGCATACTCTCGCGCACCGGCGACACCTCACCGCACCCTTGACAGACCTCACGCACGCGGCCCACGCTCGACGGACGACACACCGAGGGGGTGGCCCCGTGTCCGCACAGGCCGCGTTGCCGGAGGGAACCCCGGACTCTGTCGTGGCACAGGCCCAGCGCGCTCCCCGCCCGCCGGTCTTCGATCCGACCGCCGGTATCGCCGTCGACCGCCCGACCCCGCGCGGGGTTCCGCCCCATCGGCTCGTCGCCGTCGGCGACTCGCTTCTCCAGGGATTCCAGAGCGGTGCGATCTACCGGACGGAGGTGTCGGTACCCGCGATCGTCGCCTACGAACTGGGCATCCTTGCGGCCTTCCGGTATCCCCGCTTCGGAGGACCCGGGGGGCTGCCACTCAACGTCGAATTGTTGTTGCGCCGGCTCGAGGATCGATACGGGGGCCGTCTCGACGTGTGGGAACTTCCGACGGCCTTGTTCGCTGTGCGCGGGTTCATGGACGAGGTCGAGGACTACTGGGAGCGCGGCCCGGGTGCCGAGGCGCCGATCGTGGCCGGCTACAACCACAATCTCTCCTGCTACGGCTGGGATCTGCGGGACGCGCTGGAGAAGACCGCGGCACACTGCGAACGTGCGCTCGCGACCCCGCGGGACAACCTCGTCGACCAAATCGTCGAGAACAATGCGGAGCGCGCCGCTCTCAGGGTCTATCCGCGCTGGGACGAGCAGCGTCGTCACGAGACCGTGTTCGACGCCGCGCGGGCGCTCGGTGCCGAGCACGACGACGGCACCGATGCCGGTATCGAGACGCTGGTGGTCTTCCTGGGCGCCAACAACGCCTTGCGCGCCGCCACCGAACTGCGGGTCGTGTGGAGCGGTGAGGACTTCCGGCAACTCGAGCGCACCCGCGACGCCACGATCTGGACACCGGAGCACTTCGACGCCGAATTCGCCGAGGTCGTGGCGCGACTCCGGACGGTCGAGGCTCGTCACATCATCCTGTGCACCGTCCCGCACGTCACCATCGCGCCGATAGCCCGGGGGATCGGCACGAAGTCAGGGTCACCGTACTTTCCGTACTACACCCGGCCCTGGATCGACGAAGGCCGCTTCGACCCTGCTCGCGACGAGCACCTCACGGGTGCGCAGGCGTACGCGGTCGACACCGCGATCGACCTCTACAACATCACCATCACGGAGGCAGTCGCCGATGCTCGCCGGGGCGGTCTCGACTGGTACCTGCTCGACTCTGCGGGAATCCTCGACCGTCTGGCCGCGCGCCGCTACGTCGATGATCTCGCGGCGCGTCCGGAGTGGTGGACTCCGTATCCGCTGCCGCCGCTGCTCGCCGCTCTCATGCCCGTCCCGGACACCCGGTTCCTGTCCGCGGACGGGAACGGCGGACGCGCCACGGGCGGCTTGTTCTCCTTGGACGGCGTGCATCCGACGACTGTCGGCTACGGCATCCTCGCGCAGGAGATCGTCGACATCATGGTGCGAGCCGGCGTGGAGTTCCGGCATCCCCGCGGTGCGGTGCGCGAGGGTCGCGTCGAAGTGGATTTCGCCCGGTTGCTCCGCAACGACACCCTGGTGCAGGCGCCTCCGCAGAATGTCGACTCGTCGCTGTCGGTGCTCGGTTGGGCGGACCAGGTTCTCGATCTGTTCCGGATTCGGTGGAACCTGGGGATCTGACCGGTCAGGTCAGGTTCACGACGTGTTCCTGTGCCGCGAAGGCGGCCTGTAACTTTTTGCGGGACAGCCCTTTCGGTCCGCACGCGCATCCGGACGGAATGCCGTCGTCCTCGAACTGCGTCGCCTCGAGCGTGTCGACGAACTCGGAATGGAGCTTGTCGCCGTGGTGACCGGTCGCTTCACGGTCGCGGTTGCCACGCCCGCCCGGTCCGCTCTTGGACACGACCACCGGGCCCGCGGAAGTCTCGTACACGGCCGCGATGGTGTGGCCGGCGGGACACCGAACCTTCAATGCCGCCTTTTCCGTGCGATTGGGACCTAATTCCTTCACAGCCGCCAACGCCAATTTCCGGCGTTCGGTGGGGGGTGTCGTGGCGATATCCATGCTCCTATTGCACCTCAGATCCATTCGTTCCACAGGGCTTCCGGTCAATCGGACGGGGCGAACTCAGATGATCTCGTCGGTGAGGTGGTGGAGGGTGCCGAACCGGTGTGCCGTAATCGATACCGATTGTTCGAGAAGGAAGGGCAGCATCTCCACCCGACCGGACTCGGTCACAGGGTGATCCCAGACCGGCACGTCGCAACGGCCACCGAGGCGCTCTGCGACAGTGCGGGGCTCTCCACCGATCATCCGGACGCGCACCGAGTCGCCGGAGCAGATCCGATCCAGCCACTCCGCGTCGGTTTCGGTGACACTCTTTTCGATCATCTGCCCGGTTGCCGACAGGACGGCGCGTGGAATCTCAAGAGCGGAAGACACTTCCACTTGCGCACCGGTGCGTGCCGCCGCGCCGAGTACCCTCACGAAATCTACCGGGTTTCCGTCCTCGCCGAGTCGGACGCACACCCGCGCCGGAAGATAACGGAAGAGGTTCCGCTCCACGACGAGGCGGCTGACATCCTTCGGGACGCCGAACTCCGAACGCCATACGCGGGCGTCATCGGCGAACGCCCGGCGCAGCATCCCCGAATCGGTGCCGGTCCATTCTCGAGACGCAGTCAGGAGACGGCCGACGACCGCCTCGGTGGCTCCGTCGGCAGCAACGGCGTCGACGGCCTTGTGCGGCAGCGACTCCCATGAACCGAACCCGAAGAGGTACTGGGGACCGCCCGCCTTGAATCCCGCGCCGACCGACGACTTCTTCCAGCCGCCGAACGGTTGCCTGCGCACCACAGCACCCGTGATCCCGCGATTGACGTACACGTTCCCGGCCTCGACGCGGCCCAGCCAGCGGGCGATCTCCGCGGTGTCGAGCGAATGCAGACCGGCGGTGAGCCCGTAGTCGACTTCGTTCTGGATGTCGATCGCCTCATCGAGGTCCGCCGCGGTCATGATTCCCAGCACAGGACCGAAGAACTCGACCAGATGCGTGCGCGACCCGCGTTGCACGCCCTCGCGCACGCCCGGAGTCCACAACCTGCCCTCGTCGTCGAGCCGACGCGGTGCCGTCAACCACGATTCGCCCGGTTCCAGTGTGGTGAGGGCGTCGAGCAGCTTCCCGTGCGCAGGTTCGACAAGCGGCCCCATCCGGGTACGCGGGTCGTGCGCCGGCCCGACAGTGAGCGACGTGACGGCGTCGACGAGCTGGTCCCGGAACCGCCGTGACGATGCCACCGACCCGACGAGGACGACGAGCGACGCAGCCGAGCACTTCTGCCCCGCATGGCCGAACGCCGACTGCACGATGTCGCGCACCGCGGCGTCGGGATCGGCACTCGGCGTCACCACGATCGCGTTCTTGCCGCTGGTCTCGGCCATGAGCCGCAGTCCGGGCCGGAACGATCGAAATCGCTCTGCGGTCTCGTAGGCACCGGTGAGCACGACCCGGTCGACGCGAGGATCCGAGATCAGTTGCGTGCCCAGCGAGCGTTCTCCCAGGTGTACGAGGTGAAGAACGTCGCGCGGCACCCCGGCTTCCCACATTGCCTCGGCGAGTACGGAACCGCAGCGTGCGGTCAGGGCGGCGGGCTTGAGCACGACCGCCGACCCCGATGCCAGCGCCGCCAGCGTCGACCCTGCCGGGATCGCTACCGGAAAATTCCACGGCGGCGTGACCACGGTGAGCGCCGAGGGCACGAAGCGGGCTCCGTCCACGGCTGCGAGATCGCGCGCCCGGTCGGCGTAGTAGCGGGCGAAGTCGATCGCCTCGGAGACCTCCGGGTCGGATTCGTCGAGAGTCTTGCCGCCCTCGGCCGCCATGATCTCCAACAGGTCGGCGCGACGCGCCTCGAGCCTCCGCGCGACACGTTCGAGCACCGTCGCCCGGTCCGCGGCGCTGCGCGCGCCCCAGCCGCGCCCGGCGTCCGCCGCTGCCGCCACGATGGCGTCGAGCCGATCGGACGACGTCACCGTGTGGGCGCGCACGAGGTCCGAGCCGAGGCAGGAGGAGGGAACCCGTTCGAGGATCGCCCGCCCCCAGGCCAGATTCCGGGGCAGCGACGGGTCGGTGTCCGCGGTGTTGAAGAAGCCGTCGCCGTCCGCGGCGTCCGGAACCTCGTGGCGGTCCTGTCGCCGATTCGGCTCAGGGACTCGTTCGTCGAGCGCAGCGACCGAATCCCGGAATCGCTGCGCCTCCCGCTCGAACAGCGACGGATCGTCGCGCAGATCGAACACGGCCGACATGTAGTTGTCCTGGCCCGCGCCTTCTTCGAGCCTGCGCACCAGGTACGACAGCGCGACGTCGAACTCCTCGGGATGCACGACGGGGGTGTAGAGCACCAGACCACCGACGTGGCGGCGCACCACGTCGGCCTGGTTCTGCGCCATGCCCAGGAGCATCTCGAAATCGACCCCGTGTCGCACGCCGTGTCTGCCTGCCAGGAGCCAGGCGTAGGCGATATCGAACAGGTTGTGCCCGGCGACCCCGATCCGGACGTTGTCGATCCGTTCGGGTGTCAGCGCGTAGTGCAGCAACCGCTTGTAGTTCGTGTCGGTGTCCTGTTTCGTGCTCCAGGTAGCGAGCGGCCAGCCGCGCAGCGCCGCCTCGACGCGTTCCATCGGCAGATTTGCGCCCTTGACCACGCGCACCTTGATGGGAGCGCCGCCGCGGGCACGCCGAGAGGCGGCCCATTCCTGGAGCCGGATCAACGCGGCGAGCGCATCGGGAAGATAAGCCTGGACGACGATGCCGGCCTCGAGGTGCAGGAACTCGGGCAGGTCCAGCAATCTCGTGAAGACCGCGATGGTCGGTTCGAGGTCGCGGTATTCCTCCATATCGAGATTGACGAACTTCGGTGTGGCCGACTGTGCCGCGAGCCGATACAACGGCGTGAGCCTGTCCACGATGTCGGTGACGGCCTCGTCGAACCCCCACGCGGCGTGCGGGGCGATGGTGGCGGAGACCTTGATCGACACGTAGTCCACGTCGTCGCGCGCCAGCAGCGTCCGTGTGCCTTCGAAGCGGCGGGCCGCTTCCTTGTCGCCGAGCACCGCTTCCCCGAGCAGATTGAGGTTCAGCCGCACACGACGGCGCCGGATCACGGCGAGGGCACGTCCGAGCCGCCGGTCGGTCGCATCGACGAGCAGGTGCCCGACCATCGCCCGCAGCGCACGGCGCGCGACGGGTA
Organism: Rhodococcus sp. NPDC060084; assembly: GCF_042730335.1. NCBI lineage: Bacteria > Bacillati > Actinomycetota > Actinomycetes > Mycobacteriales > Nocardiaceae > Rhodococcus > Rhodococcus sp. NPDC060084. The sequence goes on along the minus strand of NZ_JBHWWX010000013.1, from coordinate 57,776 downwards.
CGACGAGGTGGGGGAACTCGGGACCGAGCGTGCCACCGGCACGCAACGCCAGTCGCAGATGAGAGGGAAGGAAGGAAGGTACCTCGCGGGAGAGTTCGGCCAGGTTGTGCGCCGCGACCGTCGGGTCCTCCGGACGGATCACCCCGTCGACGAAACGGACGGTGAAGTCGAGGCCGTGCGGATCCTTCAGCACACCCGCCAGCTGGCGGCCTGCCCGGTCGGGAGTCGAGGTGGCGGACTCTTCGATCCAACGGCGGGCGAGCGTGACCGCATCGTCTGCGATCGCCCCGGGTGGATACGGTGCGTGCGTGCTCTCCGTCATGGCTGCACTCCGATCATCGACCGCCCCCACGGTGGCACGGGGCGGTCCGGCTCCGGACGGCTAGCGTTTGCGGAGCCCGTCGAGCATCAAGGTCAAGCCGCCGCCCAGCATCCAGACGTCCTTGGCGAGCGCCAGTCCGTCCTGGGTGGGGCGCGGGTCCCCTTCCTCGTGCATGCCGGGGGTTTTCCAGTACATCGCCATCATGCCGCCGCCGAAGGCCGTCAACGCCGCGCCCGCCAGGAAGGACGGAACGACGGGTGCCAGTAGCGCTGCACCGATCCCGATTTCGGCGGTCGACAAGGCCGTACCGAACGTTGTCGGACGCCACTGCTTGACGAAGGGGAACGCCTGCGAGGCCATGCCCTGCAGTGCCTCCGCATTCTCAGCGGGAAGATTCCGTTTTCCCAGTCCCGAGTTGAGGATGAATGCACCGGTGGCAACTCGGAGCGGGATATGAGCAATTCGCACGACGAACCTCCGTGGTCGGCTTCGATGCTGCTCGCCAATCTACCGACTGCGAGTCGAATGCGTTTGATCTCCGAAGGCTTCGGGCATACCGGACAGGACAACGAGCGCAGGTTGATGAGCATCGGGTGGGCGAGCGAAGCCGGCCGCGCGGTGCCGGAGGATGGGTGGACAAGTGACAGGGCAAATTTCGACTTCGAGGGGCTCCTCGGTAACGGGGCGGCTCTCACGGAATCATTGGTTCGAGCGACTCGCCCGCGCGGGTTACGTCGGTAGTGGGCTGGTGCACCTGCTGGTGGGCTACCTCGCGATCCGCGTTGCCCTGGGCAGCAACGAGGAGGCATCACAGTCGGGCGCTCTGGCCGAAATCGCGGCCAAGCCCGGCGGCAAGTTCCTGCTGTCCGTCCTGTGCGTCGTGCTCTTCGTATTGGCCCTCTGGCGTCTTGCGGAGGGTGTGCTCGGCGGGGCGGCGCACTCGTCGTCGGCCGGCCAGGACAAAAAGGACGAGACGTTCGGCCGGATCAAGGCCGTCGGTGTCGCTCTCGTGTACTTCGGTCTGGCCTTCACGGCATTCGGGTATGCGCGTGGTAGCGGCAAGTCGAGCGGTGAACAGAGCTCCGGTATCACCGCGCGTCTCCTCGAGTCCGGCGGCGGAAAGTTCCTGCTCGTCGTTGCTGCTCTCGTGATCATCGGTGTCGGCCTCTACCACATCTACAAGGGCGCGACGAAGAAGTTCGTCGAAGACCTGAAGGGCAACACGAGTTCGTTCGTCCGCGGACTCGGGATGGCCGGTTACATCGCCAAGGGTGTCGCCGTCACGCTGATCGGCGGTCTCGTGATCGCCGCGGTCTTCCAGGCCGATCCGGAGAAGGCTTCCGGTCTCGACGCCGCGTTGAAGACGCTGGGTGCGCAGCCGTTCGGGGTGTTCCTGCTCATCGCGGTGGGCCTCGGGCTGATCATGTACGGCATCTACAGCTTCGTCCGGGCACGCGACGCGAAGATGTGATGCGTGCGGCGGCCGAAGCCGCCACGAACGAGAACGCTCGACCGGGTCGGCCCGGTCGAGCGTTCTTTTATGCGTGCGCCCGGATCGAAGGGCGGCGGATCCGCAGGTGTACTGCGGTCAGAGGTCGAATTCTGCCGGGTTGATGCCGACCGCATGCGCAGCGCCCCGCACCGCGGCCTTCTCATGATCGTCGAAGAATCCGTCGGCACCGCCGATGATGATTCCGATCTGGATCACGGCACGCGCTTGATCCTGCTTGGCCTTGAGCTTCGCGATGGTGGCTGTGGCCTCCACCTTCCCGAAGTCGAAGTCGGACTCGAGCTTGCTGCAGTACCAGTCGAACTTCTCACGAAGTTCGGAGGGCGGGAAGACCGACAGGACGTCGTTGCTCATGATGAGCGCGGCGGTCTTCTGCCGCTCGCTCGGATCGATACTGCCGTCGGCAGCCGCGATCAGCGCGCACATGGCCATGCTCGCGTTCGCGAATTCCTTGTTCCGGAACTGATCGCTCTTGGTCTTGAGCTGACCGCTCAGTTCGGTGGTCTTGGCTTTGAGTTGATCCCAGAACGCCATCGTTGCCTTTCATAGATGAAACCGTCGAAGTCCACTCTGCCATCACGGCGAACGCCCCTGCTCCAACGAGCGGATGTCTACGGTGGAAAGAAGTCGGGCGCACAGCTTCGGCCCGATCCGACGGAAAGGTGCAGCAATGAGGGCATGGCAGTTCGAAGGATCCGGTAAACCGATCGCATTGAACGAGGTACCGGAACCGACGCCGGGTCCCGGAGAGGTCGTCATCGACGTCAAGGCTGCGGGCTTGTGCCACAGCGACATCATGTACATGGAGGTCGGGGAAGGGACCATGCCGTTCCTGCCGATGACCCAGGGGCATGAGAATGCCGGGGTCATCAGCGCCGTCGGTGACGGGGTCGAGGGCTGGAAGGTCGGCGACGTCGTGGGCGTCTGTTCCTCCGGAGTGCGCCCGCCGCTCGGGATGTTCACGCCCGGTGGGTTCGCCGACAAACTCGTCGCCGATGCCCCTGATCTTGCCCGTGTGCCGGAGGGGCTCGACCTGTCGCTGGCGGCCCTCGCGACCGATGCGGGAATGACGTCCTATCACGCGATGATCAAGGTCGGCCACGCCAGCACCGGAATGAAGGTCGGTGTCATCGGGTACGGAGGACTGGGCCAGATCGGTACTCGCGCTGCGGTACTCGCGGGCGCCGAGGTGCATGTCGCCGAAACCAAGGAATCCGTGTGGGATCTGGCCCGGGCGGCAGGCGTCGCCGATGTCGTGGGCGATGCCTCCGAATGGGCCGGCAAGGGTTTCGATCTCGTGGTCGACTACGCGGGCTTCGACACTACGCAGAAAGCTGTCGACGCCGTGAAACGAGGGACCGGAACAGTCGTCCAGGTCGGCCTTGGGCTCCCGACCTTCACCATCCAGTCGGCGTCGATTCTCGGCAAGACCCTTGTCGGCTCGCTGGGAGGAACCGTTCAGGACATCGAAGAGGTGTTCGGCCTGTTGCTCGATCGTGAAATCGAACCGGCCTACACGGACATCGCGTTCGAGGAGATCGGCGCGGGCCTGGAACGGCTGCGTCGCAACGAGGTTTCCGGCCGCCTGGTCGCACGTTTCGGCGACTGAACCACTCCGTGACGGCCGATGCGGCCGGGTCGGGGAATGTCAGCGGGGCTCGGGGCCGAGATCTACTATGCGCTGGGAGATCTCGGCCACGGGTACGTTGGATTCCTGCGACAGCGCAACCATCATGTCGAATGCACGCTCGGCGTCGACGGCGTAGCGCTCCATGAGCATCCCCTTCGCTTGACCGATCAGATCTCGTGATGCGATCGCCGAGTGCAGTTGCTGCCGACGCTGGGCTCCGACGATCGCGATGGCGGCATGAGCGGCAAGTACCTCACCGAGGTAGATCGACTCGGCGCCGAAGACGTGCGGGCGTCCGGCGAAGAGGTTCAGAGCACCGGCTTGATCGTTGCCGGTGTAGAGCTTGAACGACAGGACGCTCGATACACCGGCTTCCACTGCGGCAGGAGCAAACTTCGGCCATCGCGAGTCGACGGCCAGATCGTCGGCCCGAGTGAGCAGTGCATCGTGCGCGGCGTCGACGCACGGCCCCTCACCCAGTTGCGCTTGGAGCGAGTCCATTTCGGCTGGCATCCCCGACGTGGCAGCCCGCGATTCGAACTTCTTGCGACCGGTGATCGTCAGAATGTCGGCGCTGTCGGCGCCTGGGACCAACTCCACCGCGGCCGTGGTGACGTGTCGCAAAGTGCTGTCGAGGTCGGTACCTCCGGTGTCGAGTGATCGCGCGAACTCTGCCATCGCCCGGCCGAGGCTGTCGTGATCGAACGCGTTCATCTCAATGCCCCTGCCCGATCGGCGGCCTCGGTGTGCACGGATGCGCATCGAGACGCCGCAGCGCCCGCGCAGCGCGCGTCGTCAGGTCCACACTAGCCCCGCTCTTCGGCTGCGACCCTCGAGTTCCTGTATCCCTTTCTGCCGAAAGAGAGAAACTGCTGGCAGTGGCCGCAAGAAAATCGCGCCGACCCATTGCACCTACAACCAGATGGTTGTACGTTTGGAGTCGTGAACGGAGACGACGAGGACCGGGCCGACGCCCTGTTCCACGCGCTCGCAGACCGCACCCGCCGCGACATCATGCGCCGGGTGCTGGCAGGAGAGCGCTCGGTCTCCGCACTCGCGGCGCACTACGACATGAGTTTCGCCGCGGTCCAGAAGCATGTCGCCGTGCTGGAGAGAGCCGGTCTGCTGACCAAGCGTCGCAGCGGCCGGGAGCAGCTTGCCAGAGGCGACGTGGAAGCGGTGCGGTCGGTGGCCTCGATGCTCACCGAGCTGGAACAGATCTGGCGTGGCCGTATCGCGCGCATCGACGAACTGATCGCGTCCGACTCGACCCAGGAGGAATGAGTCATGCCTGTGACAGACATTCGCAAGGACACCGAGAACCTGAGCCTGACGATCACCGCGGACTTCGCCGCACCGGTGGAGCGCGTCTGGCAGATCTACGCGGACCCGCGTCAACTGGAAAAGGTCTGGGGGCCTCCGGAATATCCCGCGACATTCGTGGACCACGACCTCTCGCCCGGGGGACGCATCACCTACTTCATGTCCGGCCCGGAAGGGGAGAAGTACCCGGGATACTGGGAGGTCACCGCGGTCGACGAACCGACGAGTTTCTCCTTTTCCGACGGATTCGCCGACGCGGATTTCAATCCCGATCCCACCCTGCCGGTGTCGGTGAACGTGTACACCTTCACCGAGCACGACGGAGGCACCCGGGCGACGTACGTGAGCACCTACGAGTCGGCGGAAGCACTCGAGAAGGTTGTGGACATGGGGATCATCGAGGGCTCCTCGTCGGCGATCGGCCAGATCGACGATCTGATAGCTGCCTGAACCAGCGAAAGGCAGTGCGCCCGCTCGAACCGGATCCGGTTCGAGCGGGCTGCTGCCGTGCTGAGCGAGCACAACCCCCGGCGTCGCGCCGGATACGCCGTGTCGGCGCTGTCGAGCGCTCCCTCTTCATCCGAAACCGCGGAGCGGGGGATTCATCCGGCATACGGTCGTAGGGGCGCCCGATGTCCCGGAGAATCGAGAGACACCCATGACGACCCTGCAATCCGCCGCTTCTTCTGCGACACCCGGCGCGCAGCGTGTCGGACTCCGTTTGTACCTACTCGCGATGATCCTGGTCGAGATCTCGGCGTATCGGACAGGTAGGGGCACAGCGCTGATCGTCGCCCTCGCGGTGGCGATCGCGTTCGTCGCACGCGGGGTCTGGCTGCGCCGTCCCGTGACCCGTATGCACGCGGCAGCGGCCTTGCTCTGTCTGCTGGTGGCGGGTCTCGCGTATGCCTGGGGACACAGTCATGTCGCGTTCGTCGCTATCGCGGTGTCGGGGCCCGTGCTGGTGCTTCCCGTGGCGAGCAAGCCGGAGCCGGAGGAGGAGGGTCGGATCGCCTCGCTCGTGCGGGAGTCCAGCGGCGACCCTTTGGCGCCGTTCGCGCTCAATTCGACCAAGTCGTACTTCTACAATTCCGGCCGCACCGCCGCGATCGGGTATCGGACCCGCGCCGGCATCGCGGTGGTGTCGGGCGACCCGGTGGGCCACGCGCCGGCGTTCGACAACCTGCTGTCGGATTTCTCGCGCTTCGCTGCCGACCGGGGATGGCGGGTGGCTGTTCTCGGGGCCAGTGAGACCACCGCCCGGTTGTGGCAGGCGGGCGGTCGGGGTCGCCCGCGCCTGAGGTCGGTGTGTATCGGGTGCGACGTGGTCGTCGACGTCGGACACTTTTCCCTCGTCGGCAGGCGTTTCCGCAATCTGCGCCAAGCGGTACACCGCAGCGAAAACGCGGGAGTCACCACCGAGATCGTCGCGGAGAGAGACCTCTCTCCGGAAGTGCGCAGTCAACTGCTCGAGATCGTGTCCCACGCTCGCTCCGGTCACCAGCGCCGGGGCTTTTCCATGATCCTCGACCATCTTCTCGACGGGACGTACCCGGACATGATGATCGTCATCGCACGCGACCGGGACATGGTTCCCGTCGGGTTTCAGCGCTACGGTCTTGCGCATCACGGTGACGAATGGAGCCTGGACGTACCGTGGCGCAGTCCGCGGGCACCGAACGGCACAGACGAGCGGATGGCCGTCGAGGTCATCGACCACGTCCGGAGCGCTGGCGGAACGTCGGTGTCGCTGGCATTCGCCCCGTTCCCGGACTTGCTCGGCCCGAACGGCACGGGCCGGTGGCGGGCGGCGGTGCGCATGGTGCTCCGCCTCGGAGACTCGGTCATCGCACTCGAGTCGCTGTATCGGTATCTGGACAAGTTCCACGCAGGAGCGGACCGGCGGTTCGTCCTGTTCAAACTGCGGTACCTCCTGCCGGCAGCGTTCGCGATGCTGACCTTCGAATTCGTTCCTCACCGCGAATACAGCGCCCCCGCGACACCCGGCCGTAGTCCCGGCCTACCGCGCTAGCGGACACGCACGGGCTCACGCTGTGCCGGACACCCGTGCGAGGAAAACGTAACGCCGCGTTTCTCCGATCGGCACCATGCCGGACACACACTGCCGACACGCTTGCCCGGCACTGTCCGACCAGGAGGTTGATGTGTCCTACGTTCCCCCCGCCGAACTCGCTCGCTCGATGGTCGACGCCGGCCAGAGCAAGGTCCTCATGTCCACTCGGGACACGCTCATCCGTTCCTACATGGGCGGTGCGATCCTCGCGCTCGCGGCCGCCTTCGCTGTCACGGTCACCGTGCAGACCGGCAACGCACTGCTCGGCGCGGTTCTCTTCCCGGTCGGCTTCTGCATGCTGTATCTGCTCGGATTCGACCTGCTCACCGGGGTATTCACGCTTGCTCCGGTCGCCTACATCGACAAGCGTCCCGGCGTGACGGCAGGTGCGGTCCTCAGCAACTGGGGTCTGGTGTTCCTCGGTAATTTCGCGGGCGCGTTCACGGTCGCCGTGATGATCACCTACATCCTCACCTACGGGTATTCCATCCCGCCGAACGATGTGGCCCAGCAACTCATGCACATCGGTGAAGCGCGCACCGTCGGTTACGCCGAGCACGGCGCGGCAGGCATGATGACCCTGTTCCTGCGCGGCGTGCTGTGCAACTGGATGGTGTCCACCGCTGTGGTTGCCGCGCTGATGTCCAAGAGTGTTCCGGGCAAGGTCCTGGTCATGTGGATGCCGATCATGTTGTTCTTCTACATGGGCTTCGAGCATTCGGTGGTCAACATGTTCCTGTTCCCCTCCGGATTGCTGCTCGGTGGCGAATTCTCGCTCGGCGATTACCTCGTATGGAACGAAATCCCCACGGTCATAGGTAATCTCGTGGGAGGCATCGTTTTTGTCGGCGCCGTGATCTACGTGACCCACATGCGCACCGCTCCCAAGCGGGGAGCCGGAACCGACACAGAAACCGCCGAATCGGAACTCACGCCGGCCTGAGCAGGCATCCGTCCCGACAGCAGCGGGCACTACGCCCGCTGCTCCGACAACGACATCGACAGGGAGTACCCATGAACCCCATCCTTCCGAAGGCCGACGCTGCCGCAATTGTCGACGCGGCCAGAATCCGGCAGGGACTCACGTGGGCGGACCTCGCCGAACACCTCGGCACCCCGCTGGTGTGGACGACAGCCGCCCTCCTCGGGCAGCATCCGCTCAGCCCGGACCAGGCGCGGCTCGTGTGTGAACGACTCGAGTTGAACGACACCGTCGCCGAAAGTCTTGCACTGCAACCGCACCGCGGTTCCTCACCCGAGGTGATGCGCGATCCGACGATCTACCGCTTTTCCGAAGCGCTCTCGGTGTACGGACCGGCGCTCAAAGCGCTCATCCACGAAGAGTTCGGTGACGGCATCATGAGCGCGATCAACTTCACCGTCGACATCACGCGACGTCCCGATCCGGACGGCGACCGCGTCGTTGTCACCTTCGACGGGAAGTTCCTGGACTACCGCTGGTAAGCCGCCCCAGGAAGGTTCGCCAAACAGCTAGGGAGTCTGCACGTCTGTCATCTCGGACGCTTTGCCGGTTCGGTCCGTTTCGGTTTCGCTGATTTGGTTCTTTCCCGATTCTCCTGTTTCCCGCCGCGATACGATTGCATGCCATAGGTGCCTGGAACTGTAAGGAACAGGTATGGCTGTCCGGTCGAGGTTCGGTCGTACTGTCCCATCCGCATTCTGAGGGGGAGTCATGTCCGAACCGGCCGATCCCACCGACTTCCGCGGACGCGGTGTCGGCACCAGCGATTCGATCTCGGCCAATCCGGTGTTCGAGCGGCCAGGAGAGGCCACTGAACTCCCGAAAAACCGTATGCCGCAGTCGGAGTCGTATCCCGACACCGCCTACCAAATCGTGCACGACGAGGCGATGCTGGACGGCAACGCGCGCCTGAATCTGGCCACGTTCGTCGGCACGTGGATGGACGACTTTGCCGTTCGTCTCTACACCGAGTCCGCCGACAAGAACATGATCGACAAGGACGAGTATCCGCAGACGGCGGCCATCGAAACACGGTGCTGGACAATGCTTGCCGATCTGTGGAGCGCGGCCGATCCCGACAACGCCATCGGAACGTCCACGATCGGTTCCTCCGAGGCGTGCATGCTCGGCGGGCTGGCACTCAAGCGGAGGTGGCAGAAGCGCCGGCGCTCCGAGGGCAAATCCACCGAGGCGCCGAACCTCGTGCTCTCGAGCGCTGTTCAGGTGTGCTGGGAGAAATTCTGCAACTATTTCGAAGTCGAAGCACGGTATGTACCCATTACCTTGGAGCACAGAACCCTCGACGGGCACGAACTCGACAAGTATGTGGACGAGAACACCATCGGCGTCGTTGCCATCATGGGCGTGACCTATACCGGAGCGTACGAACCTGTTGCCGAGATCAGTGCGGCACTGGATCGCATCGCCGCCGACACCGGCGTCGATGTCCCGATCCATGTCGACGGCGCGTCCGGAGCGATGATCGCGCCCTTCTGCCAGCCGGACCTGGTGTGGGATTTCCGGCTCGACCGAGTGGCGTCGATCAGCACGTCGGGCCACAAGTACGGCCTCGTCTATCCGGGTGTGGGCTGGGTGGTCTGGCGGGACAAAGCGGCGCTACCGGACGAACTGATCTTCTACGTCAGTTACCTCGGCGGCAGCATGCCGACCTTTGCGTTGAACTTCTCACGTCCGGGTGCGCAGGTGCTGTTGCAGTACTACATGTTCCTTCGCCTGGGGTCCGACGGTTACACGCGAGTCCAACAGGAGTCGCTGGCAGTCGCGCAGTATCTCGCGCAGGAAATAGCCAAGCTTCCGGCATTCGAACTGTGGAACGACGGCTCCGACATTCCGGTGTTCGCGTGGATGCTGAAAAAGGGTTACACCGACAAGTGGACCCTCTACGACCTGTCGGACAGGTTGAGGATGAAAGGGTGGCTCGTACCCGCGTATCCCATGCCCGACGACCTCGCGGACGTCACGGTGCAGCGGATTGTCGTCCGCAACGGTTTGAGTCACGACCTCGCCACCGCGCTTCTGGCCGAGATCAAGACCGAGGTCGACTTCCTCGATCGGCTGGAGACTCCGATTCCACGTGAAGGTCAGCCGGTGCTGTTCCACCATTAGTCGGCCCGCTCGTCGCTGCGGGAGCGATGCACCATGGGCGTAGAGCGGTCCGTCGTCGCGAACGGGGAGGGTGCCAACTGCATACCGATCCGTGACCGAGAAGCCTGATATCCCGACACCTCGTGGTCGAGGATGGAGACACGACGCCGGGAGAAGGATGCACGCTCTTCGGGTTCGGGGAGCATGCGGGCTCTCGGGGTCGAACGGCTCGTGGATGTGCGGGCCCGCCCACCACAGGAGAATCGCGATGAAAGCAGCAGTCGTCACCGATTTCACAGCACCGCTCGAGATCCAAGATCTGCCCGTGCCGGATCCCGGACCCACCGACGTGCTGGTGAAGATGGAGGTCAGCGGTCTCTGTCACACCGATATCCACGCCGCACACGGTGATTGGCCGGTGAAGCCGTCGCCGCCGTTCGTGCCCGGCCACGAGGGCATCGGCCGTGTCGAGGCGATCGGGTCGGAGGTGACCGATCGCGCGGTGGGGGACCGGGTTGCCATCGCCTGGCTCGGATATGCGTGCGGCGCCTGCCGATACTGCATCTCCGGCTGGGAGACGTTGTGCGAGAACCAGCGCAACTCCGGGTACTCCGTCAACGGTAGTTTCGGTGAGTACGCCGTACTCCCTTCTGCTTTCGCGACCCCCGTTCCCGATGGCGTGTCCTCCGTGGACGCGGGTCCGCTCACGTGCGCCGGAGTTACGACCTACAAAGCGGTGCAGGTGGCGCAGGTGCGTCCCGCCCAGACCGTCGCGGTCTTCGGCATCGGCGGACTCGGCCACCTGGCGGTGCAGTACGCCAGAATCGCAGGTGGCTTCGTGATTGCCGTGGACGTCTCCGACGACAAGCTCGAGATGGCGCGGCGTCTCGGCGCAGACCACGTTGTGAACGCCAAGGCAGAGGACCCGGTAGAGGCGATTGCCCGGCTCGGTGGAGCGGATGTGGCTCTTGCGCTGGTGGCCTCGGCCGCGTCCTTCCAGCAGGCCTACGCCTCGCTGCGTCGAGGCGGGCGCCTCGTGTGCGTGGCGCTGCCGGCCGGTGATGCGTCGCTGCCGGTGCCGATCTTCGACACGGTCCTTGGCGGAAAGTCCGTCATCGGTTCGATTGTGGGGACGCGCAACGACCTGGCCGACGTCTTCGCGCTGCACGCAGCCGGGCGCACCCAGGTCATCTCCGAAACGCGTCCGCTGGAATCGGTGAACGAGTCCATCAGCGATGTGCTGAGCGGAGCCGTGCCCGCACGTGTGGTGTTCGAATTCTGACCGCGCGCTGCCCACGCGCTGAGCGGGTGCAGCGTTGAAGGCCTGAGGACGAAGACGGCCCCGGCGACGCGATGCGTCGGCCGGGGCCTTCGTTTCTGAGCCGATGACGGGAATCGAACCCGCGTATTCAGCTTGGGAAGCTGATGTTCTACCATTGAACTACATCGGCACGCTGGGCTTTTGCCGGTTTTCACCGGCTCCGCTCAAGCTAGGAGCAAACTTTAGCAGACTCCCCGATCGGTCGCTGCACCCCTACACGAGGGTCTGTCCCTTCCTGATCCGCCGGCGCATATCGGCGAGAAGGACGCGGTACGGCAGTTCGCGCAGCGCGACCGGCAGTCGCTTGTTCACCGCGCCGAGCGCCTTCATGAGACGTTCGAAGCGCCGTTGATCGCGGGGCGTCCACGCCATGAGCATCTCGTCGCGGAACCGCTGCGGCAGGTAGCCCGCGGTGAAGAACAGGTTGAGCCGGCCGAACAGGAACGGGATCGGCTGCGGCAGGAATTCCATGCGTGCGATCGACAGCAGGTGCTCCCGCACGACCGGATCGATGCGGACGTTCTCGAGCCCTTCCTTCCAGTACTGCTCGAAGGCGTCGCGGTCCTTCGGCCACTTCGACCGAGGGACCTGCAGCGTGGTCCCGAAGGCGGCCCCGCGCTGGTAGAAGTAGTCGACGGCGTCCTCGGGGATCGGCCCGTAGAGGGAGCGGTGGACGTCTTCGAAGCCGCGGTAGATGCACGCGGCGACCCACAGCTGCAGTTCGTGGTCGAAGGCGTTGTATTTCACGGGACTGGCGGCGGTCGACCGGACCTGCGCGTGGGCCTTGTTCACGCCGTCGCGGAAGAGCCGCTTCTCGTCGTCGGTGCCTCGTGCCGCGACCGCCAGGTAGGTGAGGGTGGTGCGGGTGCGTTTGAGGGGGTGATCGAACAACCGCCCGGATTCGACGCGGCTCTCGAAGACGCCGTAGCCCACCTGGGGCCAGGAGAGTTGCATGATGATGTTCGCCGCACCCGCGGCGAGCCCGAGACCGTCCATGGTGTCGTCCAGACCTGCGGGTTTCTCGAGGATCGTCATCGTGCTCCTTGTCGGCCGACTCAACTGAACACGAATGTACTCAGATATGCGCGTCGCGTAAAGAGGTCTGAGAAGATGGGCGCATGGCAACAGGACGGCTCTACGGCGGACGCGCGGGTGAGGAACGGCAGGCCGATCGCCGGGCTCAGCTCATCGAAGCCGCGCTCGACATCCTCGGTGGAGCCGACGGCGAACCCGTTTTGTCGGTCCGCGGCGTCTGCAAGCGGGCAGCCTTGGCATCACGGTACTTCTACGAGAATTTCGCGGACCGCGACGAGCTCACCGGAGCGGTGTACGACTACGCGGTGCAGCGGATCGCGGAAAGCACTCTTGCCGCGGTCGTCGGTGCGCAGCCCGGCGACGACCGCGCGATCGTCCGCGCCTGCGTCGAGAACATCGTCCGCGAGATCGGCGAGGACCCGCGGCTCGGGCGGATGCTGTTCTCCGTGAGCCAGGCCAATCCCCAACTCGCCAAGCGACGCCTCGCTTCGACGCGAATGTTCGCCGGGCTCGTCACCGCCCAGGCCGAGAACATCTACTCGATCACTCACACACCCCGCCTCGACCTGGCCGCGCACTATGTCGTCGGGGGGCTCGCGCAGGCGATGACCGCGTGGCTCGACGGCACGGTTCCCCTGGACGCAGACGACGTGGTCGAGCAGTGCACCGAACTGCTGCTCACGATGTCCGCACAACTCCGGCAGGACGCGGAGAGCTGACGACGTCTTCGTCGCCGATCTTCGGTGGTTGTTAACCTTTACCCCGTGCTCCTCTCCGATCGTGACATCCGCGCCCAGGTCGCCTCCGGGCATCTCGGTATCGACCCCTACGATCCGGAGCTCGTGCAGCCGTCGAGTGTGGACGTCAAACTCGACAGCCTGTTCCGTGTCTTCAACAACACCCGCTACACCCACATCGACCCCGCCAAGCAGCAGGACGAGCTGACGACGCTCGTGCAGGTGCCGCAGGGAGAGTCGTTCGTGCTGCACCCCGGCGAGTTCGTGCTCGGATCCACCACGGAGCGGTGCACCCTGCCCGACGACCTCGCGGGCCGCCTCGAGGGCAAATCGTCACTCGGGCGTCTCGGGCTGCTGACCCACTCCACGGCCGGCTTCATCGACCCCGGATTCGACGGTCACATCACCCTCGAACTGTCGAACGTCGCGAACCTGCCGATCACGCTGTGGCCCGGGATGAAGATCGGCCAGCTGTGCCTGTTCCGTCTGACGAGCCCCGCCGAGAATCCCTACGGCAGCGCAAAGGTCGGATCCAAGTATCAGGGGCAGCGTGGCCCGACGCCGTCGAAGGCGTATCTGAACTTCGTTCACGAACATCCCGACGCCCGTCCCAGCTGAGCGCGGCGCGAAATCGCCACGCCGCCGCTTCCCGTGGACGACAGGAATGCGATCGGAGAGGCGGGCTTCGCGGTCGGCCTTCGCCGCACCATGTCACGGCTGTAACGGGCAACCTCCCGATTTCGATGGCTCGATCGGGAGGGAACGGACGAAACGGAAGGTCGTGAGTGCGTGGGAGCACCGCTGAAAGCGCTGTTCGTGAACGAGAACATCGGTGGCCATGCAACTGTGCACTACTCCCTGCGCCGTGCCTTCGCCGAGCGCGACGATGTCGAGGTCGAGTTTCTCGACGCGGGCGGGCCTTCTCTGCTCGGCCGGATCATGCGCGCGCCGATTCCCGGCCTCGGACGGCTCGATCTCGACCTGCAGGCGTTGCGGGGACAACTCGTGCATTCGCGCGGACTGCGCCGCCGGCTACGGGAACGCCTTGCGGACGGCGACGTCGATGTTCTGCACGTCTACACACAAAACTGCATGCTCGGCTCTGCCGACATGGTGCGTGGACTCCCCACTGTGGTCACGACCGACAGCACCAACGAACTCAATGCCTACCTCCTGCCCTACCGCGCGGCGACCCGGTTCACCCGCCTCGCCGTTCGGGCGGCGGTGCGTTTCGAGCAACCCGTCCTCGACGCGGCGCTGACCGTTGTCGCGAACGGCCGTCGTACCGCGGCGTCGCTCACCGGGCCGACGTACGGCCTGTCGGACGACAAGGTCACGACGATGGCCCCGGGAATCTGGTCGCCGTTTCTCACCGGCGAGAGAGCGCTCCCCGATCGCACGGGGCGAGCGCGACCGACCATCGTCTTCATCGGCACCAGCATGGAACGAAAGGGTGGCAACACCCTGCTGCGCCTGCACCAGAAGCACCTCGCCGACGTGTGCGATCTGGTTCTCGTGACCAAGGATGCCGTGCCGGCCGGTCGCGCCGTGACCGTGATCGACGACCTCACCAGCGGTGACGACCGGTTGTGGGACATCCTCGCCGACGCCGACCTCATGTGTTTCCCGTCGGGAATGGATCAGGCTCCCAACGTGATTCTCGAAGCGGGCGCCGCGGGACTGCCCGTGATCGCCTCGACGGTGGGATCGATTCCGGAAATGGTGGTCGACGGCGAAACCGGCCTGCTCGTCGACCACGACGACGAGGACGCGCTCCTCGCCGCGATGCGTCTGCTGCTGGCCGATGGAATCCGCCGTCGCGAGATGGGCGCTTCGGCCCACGAGCGCATCGCCGAGCACTTCGATATCCGGACCACGGCCCACCGTCTGACCGAACTGCTGTACGAGGCGCACGGGTCGGTCGCTGCGCGGTGACCGACCCACTGCTTTTCGTCGCACACACCGGGCAGCGATCGGGCGCGGAGAAGGTCATGCTCGCGCTGATCGACCACGCACTGAGCGAAGGACGACGCGTGATCGTGGCATGTCCCGACGGGCCTCTCGCCGACGCTCTGCCCGGCGAGGTGGCGCGACTGGTGGTACCGCTGCTCGGGATGCAGGGACAGCAAGGTGTCCGTCGTGTGCTCGGCCTGGCATCTCTTCCCGTGAGGTGGGCGAGGGCTGGAGCCCGGATCCGCCGCGCACAGTCCACGGAACATGCTCGAGTCGTGTGTAATTCGTTGTTCGCGCTGCCGGCGGTCTCCCTGGCCGTCGCCGGAACCCGGCGCGCCGGACGCGCGGCATGGCTCGTACACGACACCCTGTCGTCTCGACGTCAGATCCTCGTCGCCCGACTCGGCCGACCAGGCGTCGGCACCGCTGTCGCCGTGTCGTGTGCGACGGCAGAACCCGTCCGGGCACTGGGATTTCGCACGGTCGTCGCTCGTAACGGTGTATCCGTCGGCGAGCGTCGCCGCGACCTGGCGGGCCCAGGCGCATCGCGCGTGGGCATCCTGGCCTCGATCACCGAGTGGAAGGGGCACCGGATTCTTCTGGAAGCGGTCTCCCGCATTCCCGATGTCCGGCTGGATATCGCGGGCACGCCGTTTCCCGGCGACGAGGCATTCCTCGACGAGTTGCGCACCCGTGCTGCGATGCCCGATCTGCGTGGACGCGTCGTTTTCCTCGGGCATGTCCCTCCCGCGCAGGTGCTCGATACGTGGGACGTCCTGGTCTCGGCGAGCACGTCACCGGAAGCGGGGCCCCTCGGAGTGTTGGAGGCCATGGCGCACGGCGTGCCGGTACTGGGCACCGATCACGGCGGCACGGCGGAATATCTCGCAGACGGCGCCGGTGTGCTGGTGCGGCCCGGTGATCCGGAGGCTCTCGCCGAGGCGCTGACGCGCCTCCTCGACGACCCGGTAGCGCGACGCGAGATATCCGATATCGCCCGGCAGCGCGTCTTGTCACTGCACGATATCGACCGAACGCTGCCGGACATGGCGTCCGCGCTGTGGGCATGAGTGCGGCCCGGCGCTCCGAGCAGGGGTACCGGCTCACGGAAGGCGCTCGCGCAGCGTGTCCTGAACGAGGCACTGTGCCGTCACACGCTGTTCCTGCCCTTTTCCGGTGTACTCGCGAGTAGCAATCGCATCGGGATAAAGTCTCTTCCGTTGCCCTCACATCCCATCGTGCGGGCGACTGCGCAGGCCGGTAACCCCCATCGCCGGCCTACGCAGAAGCCCCGGTCTACTCCACCAGAGTCGCCCGGGGCTTCACTCTTCCCGCCGGCATTTCCGGCATACCGAACGTCGAAACAAGTTCTGCCAGAACTGTTGTCGCGACAGCACAGCTCGGGCACGGTACCGTTTCCGGCGTACGTCGCCGACGGGACCGTCCGGCAGAGGCGGATCCGAGGCAGCAGGCCTTCGATCTGAGCGCGCCAGAGGTCGACCGCGGGACCGGGCGCGATCCCGGCGGTTCCGGGCTTCGAGTTGCCCAGCGGGGTCGTCGAGTTTCTTCGCGACCTGATCGGCACTCCTTCCTGACGTCCCCTTCCGTCGCACATCGGCGGCACCCTTCCAGGGGTGCCGCCGATGCGTGTGCGAGGTAGTGGACGATAACTTCATCTCGTACCGGTCGAACTCGGATGTGCCGAGAAGCAGGAGGATCACGAGTGACACCCGGCTCCATCTCAGGTACCACCGTGACGCTCGACGTCCTGCGCCGCGCCTACGGACGCAGTATGCGGCCGCTCACCGCTGCGGGGTCGTACCTGGACGGTGACGGATGGTGGGCCGGGATCACCGGAGCACCGGATCCCGACTACAACCTCGCGCTCGTCCACAACGGCGACGTCACCGCGCATGCGCAACACGTATACGACATCGTGACCGCAGCCGGCTTCCCGGCGATCGTGTTGCTCGCCGGACGAGGCCTCGCCGCCGCACAGGTGCTCGTCGACCGCGGCTGGGTGTGCGCGGGGGCTCTCGACCTGACGGTGTTCGTTCCGGTCCTCGCACCCGAGGACGACGCGTTGCGGGTCCTGGGGCGTGAGGACATGTCCGACGCGCGCGACCTGGCTGCGGGTGCGTTCGGGGTGTCGCCGGGGACCGCGGCGATTGCGTACGCCGACACCGTTCCGGAAGCACCCGGCCTGACGGCGACGGGCATCTTCGACGACGCTCGCTTACAGTCCTGCACACTGATTTCGGACGGCGGCGAGATCGAAACCGTGTGGTCGCTGGGGACGAGGAAGGGACGGCAGCGTCGTGGCTACGCGCGGCGTCTCGTGGATGCGGCGGCAGCCCGCACGTTCGCACTGCGTGGTCCGGTGCCGATGTGCGGTCTCACCAGCCCGCAGGTGACCCCGCTGTATGTCTCGGCCGGTGCGCAGGTGGTCGAGAACTGGCAGATGTGGTCGCGCCCTCGCTGGCTCCTCGGCGTGTAGCCGCGCGCTCCGGAGTGAGGTAACGTTCGGCCGGATTTTCGCGACCTAAAAGCGACATTTCCCCCCATACGGCAGTTCCGCGAAAGGGTCCGCGACGTGCTTGAAGGAAACATCCGCGACGCCGAGTTGCGTCGTGAACTCGGCGTCCCTCCGGCCGTCGATCTCCTCGGGCACGCTCGCGAACTGGCGCGGGTCGCGCTTCCGGCGGCCGTCGCGGCGGCGGTGGTGGCACTCGCGGTGTTCTTCGTCCGCGACAGCGGACCCGGCGTCTACGAGTCGACCGTCGTGGTGGAGATTCGCAGCAGCGCAGCGGTGTCGGGCTCGGACGCGTCGCTCGGGCAGCTGATCGCTCCCTACGTCGCGCTGTCGGAGGATTCCCGCGTGGTGGCCGCCATCGCGGCGGAGGTCGGTGAGGATCCGGCTGCGTTGTCCGGCAACATCTGGGTGGACTACGGAACGTCGCCGACACTGCTCACGGTGACGGCACGCGACGGGTCCCAGGAGGAAGCGGACCGGCTCGCTCAGGTGGTCGTTGCTGCGCTCGACCAGGCTCAGAGCACCCGGAACCGCACCGCACTCGAATCGCGCATCGCGGATCTCGACGGAATCGTCGCGGGTCTCCGTGCCGAACTCGCGGCCGGTGCCGACGACAGCACGGACGACGGCAGCCCGGACCCGGTGTTGCAGGCCGAACTGGATTCCCGCCTCGACCAGCTTCGTGCCGTGCGCTCCGGTGCCGGTGCCGAACACCTCCAGGTGCTGGCCGCGCCCGCCGGAAGCGGCACGAAGGTCTCGCCGAAACCGAAGGCAGAGGCTGCGGTCGCATTCCTGTTCACGCTGATCGTGGTCGCGGAGCTGCTGGTCGCCCTCAACGGCCGGTTCGGCAGGACCGTCACGCCGGCATGGGCGCGGCGGACTTCCCGCCGGTATCGGACGGCCCTGCAGGTCGATACCTCCGGCACCCCACGCCTGCCGCTCGACACGGTGGTGATGCTGCAGCAGCGCGCGTCGCTCGGCGAAGCGATTCTCGTTCTGAATGGTTCCGGGGTGGAGGCGGACCCGGACATCTTCGGCGACGACGCCGCCGAACGCATCATCCGGTGCGGTATGACGGAGCAATGGTGGAAGCAACTGCGTCAGGAGAAGGTCGGGCTTGCCCTGATCGTCGTCACTACGGGTAGCGAAGACCGGGCTGTAGTGGAGAACAGTCTTCGTGCGCTGGCCGAGATCGATGTCCCCACCCGGCTCGTCGTCTTGTCCGTCGACAAGCCGCCGGCACCCGAGAAGGATAAGCCGGTGGCTACCCCGACGACGCCCGAGCCGAGCAGTGTCGCCGTCTCCCCGCAACCGGGCCCGTACCCGCCGCCGCACCCGCACCGACCGCACCCGCGCTCGCAAGCGCCCGTGGATCCGCAGCGCCGGCCTCCCATGCCGGCCCCTGTGCCTGTGCCTGTGCCCGCCCGCGACCCGTCGTCCGGGCCCGTTCCGTTCGTCGATCCGGCACCGCCGACCCGGCCCATCGCGGCGCTCTCGAAGTCGCTCTTCGAGCCCCAGGAAAACACCCCTCATCCCCGCTACCGGAGCGGGGAGGGGCAGGT
The DNA here is from genome assembly GCF_042730335.1 of Rhodococcus sp. NPDC060084. Lineage (NCBI taxonomy): Bacteria > Bacillati > Actinomycetota > Actinomycetes > Mycobacteriales > Nocardiaceae > Rhodococcus > Rhodococcus sp. NPDC060084. Next base: position 38,688 of record NZ_JBHWWX010000013.1, on the reverse strand, counting down.
CGACACGCCGCAGGGGCACCCGCCGCGTGCGGAGGAGACATATGCTCCGGTGAGCGAGTCGGTCAACCGCGAGTACGCCCAGGAGATCGTCCGGAACCGAGACGACCAGGGAAATCGGCCGCCGTCCAGCGATTCGGCTCCTGCACCGGACTCCACACCCCGAGCTCCGGACTAGGCCGAGTTGTATCCTCGCGGTCTCGCTATATAGTGATGGCGGTCACTCCGGGGGTGTGGGGTGGCCTGCGAGCCGAGCAACGTCGGCACATTACCTCGAAGGACTGCCTTGACTACCCGCATCGCCGGTACAACGCATGAGCACGTCGCGACACCGGGAAGTACAGAATGGATCAAAGCTCACCTTGCGCGCATGGACGATCTCTCGCCTGCCGACACCCGGAGTGACACCGAGCGCAAAGAAGTGAATCATCAGCCTGTGTAGAACGTGGGGGGACGGGCATTCAGCTTGTGGTGGCACCCACCGCAGCAGAATGGGACTTCCGCACGCTACCGAGAGGAGTGCTGCATGAGGGAAGTGTTCAAGGGCGAACTGAACGAACTGCTCGAACGGCTGGGGGAACTCGGCGCTGTGGCCGCGGAGGGCCTCTCGTCGGCGACCGAGGCGCTGTTCCGCGGTGACCTGCTGGCGGCGCAGAGCACGCTCGACCTCGACGCCCGCCTCGACGAGCTGACCACGGACTGCGCCCATCGGGCCATGAAGATCCTCGCCTTGCAGGGGCCTGTCGCCGCGGACCTCCGACTCGTGTTCTCGGCAGTCAGGATCAGCGGTGATCTGAGCCGGATGGGGCAACTCACGCTCCACATCGCGCGCGTTGCACGCCGTCGCTTCCCGGACCTGCTCGTGCGAGGTGCCCTGCACGACGACCTCGCTGTGATGGCTGACGTCGCAGCCCGGATCGCAGCCGTGCTGCGCGATGTGTTCACTCATCTCGACCTCGAGGCGATTCAGAGTGTCCGTGCGCTCCAGCGCGAGTTGGACGCGGTGCACTCGCGGATCCTCGCCACCGTCGAAGGCAAGAACTGGGACGGTGACGTTCCGACGGCCGTGGACACCGTTCTCGTCGCGCGCTTCTACGGGCGGTTCGGAGACCAGGCCGCCGACGTGGCCGATCGGCTCATCTTCTTCGTCACCGGCGAAAGACCCGCGGAAGTCGCCTGAGTTCGCCGCGCGGATTTCCCCGAACCGTGTCATTCTCAGCTCACTCGAACATGAGGATGAACGGCGGTAGGGCGATGAAAACCGACGAGTACCTCTACTTCGTCGATCGTGCTTTCGACGGGATGCTGTCCGCGTCGACGAAGCTCGGCGACGCCGGCGCGAACACGGCACCGCCGCTGCCGGGCGCCAACTCGGTGTGGGCGATCACCTATCACTGCTGCGCGCTCGTCGAGTTCTGGGTGGGCCACATCGTCCTCGGCCGTGAGAGCAACCGCGACCGCGAGTCGGAGTTCGGTGCATCGGGCACCGTCGCGGAGTTGGCGCGGATGGTCGCCGAGCAGCGCACCCGGCTGGCCGAGGATCTCGCTGCGGTGGACCCGTCCGCCCGGCTGGCGCATGCTGTACCGGAGAAGTACCGGGGTGACGTGGTGTCGGTCGACGGGGTCCTGCTCCACGTCCTCGAAGAGCTTGCGCAGCATCACGGTCAGATCGAGATCACGCGCGATCTGCTGCTCTCCGCATCCGAGGAGGCCCGATGAGCAGGATTTCTTTCCCAGGATTCGACGACCTGGACATCGCCGAGTTGTCGGCTCGCGCGGGGGCGAAGTGGGCTCGAGCCGTCGACGAAGGCCTGTTGCCCGCGTGGGTCGCCGACATGGACTTCCCCGTTGCACCGGTCATCCGCAGTGCGCTCCACGAACAGATCGAGACCGACCTCGGCTACCCGAATTGGGTGCACGGCACTCCGCTGCGTGAAGAATTCGCGACGCGGATGCGCGACCGGTACGGATGGGAACCGGACCCGGGCTCGGTCCGCGAGCAAACGGACTTGATCCAGGCCCTGCAACTGATCCTCCACTTGAGCACGCGACGCGGTGACTCGGTCGTCGTTCAGACCCCGAACTATCCGCCGTTTCTCGCCTCCATCCGCCGGATGGGCCTGCAGCAGCTCGATTTCCCCTTCGTCGATCGGGGCGACGGGTGGGTGCTGGACATGGAAGCCTTCGAGCAGCGGGTTGCGCGCCACCGCCCCCGCGTACTGGTGCTCGTCAACCCGCACAATCCCACCGGCCGTGTTCACACCCGCGCGGAGCTCGAGCAGATCGCAGACATCGCCGAACGGTTCGACCTGCTGGTGGTCAGCGACGAAATCCACGCCGAAATAGTCTTCGAGCCCCACGTGCACATCCCGTTCGCATCACTCGGCCCGGACGCGGCGAAACGCACTGTCACGATCACATCCGCGGGAAAGTCTTTCAATCTCGCCGGGTTACGGTGCGCGGTGGTGCATTACGGATCGGAACGGCTACTGAGACGGCGTGACGCCGAACCGTTCGACCTGTACGGCGCGGTGTCCGTGCCCGGAGTGGTCGCCACGCTCGCCGCGTGGCGGCACGGTGACGCATGGCAGCGCGACCTCATGCAGGTCCTGGAACGGAATCGCAGGCACGTCGACGCCGTGCTTCGAGAAAGAATCCCCGCTGCGCGGCACCACCTCCCGGAGGGAACGTATCTCACCTGGATCGACGTCGGTCCGCTCGGATTCGATGATCCGGTCGAACGGGTGCGGGAGCGCGGCAGGATCCTCGTCGAGGGCGGGTTGCGGTTCGGCAGCGGATGCCGCAACTACGTGCGCATCAACTTCGCGACATCGGCCGAGCTTCTCGACATGATCCTCGAGGGCATCATCTCCGCGCTCGGCAGCGGAGCCGATGTACCCGCGGCACCGTTCGCGGCGCCCCGAGTCCGGTAGACGCGTCGACTCGGCCGGGAGCCGAGAGGTGTAGCTCGGTGCGGACGCCGTAACGGTGAGTCGTCCGCCTACGATCGTTCTCGGGGGGCGCGACACGGCGCGTCCCGTGCGGCCGGTTTCGCGTCGCGCACTCCCGAGAAGGAGCTGGGTACATGCGAGGCCGGCACACAGAGCACCGGCGGTCCGAGCCGGAGCGCGGACGCCGCCCCGGACAATGACCTTCGACATCGTCGAGGGCAGTGCAGTCGACGCCCTCGTCCCGGAATGGTCCGACCTCACGCGGCACGTGGGCACACGTGTCGCCGCGCGACCGTCGTACGCGCTGAACTGGCACCGGAACCTCGGGCGGGGACGACTGGCAGTGGGTACGGCACGCCGCGGTGGCCGGCTCGTGGCGGTGGCTCCGCTCCACCGGCGCAATCGACTCGGCGTACAGACCCTCCGCTTTCCGGGGCACGGCCTCGGCACGATCGGCACGTTCGTCGCAGCCGACGATCACGCTCTCGCCGAGTTGGTGGACGGGATCGCCGCAACCGGGATGTCGCTGCAACTCACCCACATCGACGTAGCGGATCCCCTGGTGGAGGTGTTGCGTACATCGCCGCTGTGGAACGTCGGCGTCGAGGTGGACGATCGATGCCTCACCATCGATCTGCCGAGCGGCGCCGGTGCGACGACGCTGCGCGGCAGTCGTACGCTCAAGACACTGCGCCGTGCCGAACGAGCACTCGAGGGTGCCGGTACACCCGCGCGAGTCGAGGTGATCCGCGATCCGGAACACCTCGAGCGACGCTGGGACGACATCGTCGCCGTCGCAGCGGCAGCCGACGAGCACACCGACCGCGACAATTTCTTCGGGCCGTCGTTCGCGGCGTTCACCAAACCTCTGCTCGAGGCCGAAGCGCGGGCGGGAACTCTGCTCGTGGTGGGCTTGGTCGTCGGAACACGGTGGTGCGCACACGAAATCATGTTCCGCACCGGCGACGTGGCCGAGATGTGGATGGCCCGCTTTCATCCCGATGTGCGCCGGTACCAACCCGGTCAGCTGTTGCAGCGATGGCTCGCCGACCATCACGACGCCCTCGGCATCGCGAGATTCGACTACATGGTCGGCGTCTCGGAATTCAAATCGCATTGGGCGAACGGCGAATACCGGGTCGGAACCGTCGTTGCCACACCCGTCCGCCGCCGCCGCGCCCGATGGATGCTCCAGCTCGCCGAGCGCGGCAGCGACTGGGTGAGGCCGGTGCGTCGCGCCGCACGCGACGTGCTCCGGCCCGCAGGTGAATCCGTCTGATCAGAGGCATCCGGGTGTCGTTGCCGCCGTGCGCATCACGTGCCAGGCGGGTTTCGGTGCAAGGGCATGGTCGACGACACCGAAATTCTGTTCGCGATCGGATTCGTCGGTGCCACGATCGACGAGGCTGTACACGAACAGCTTGTCCACGAAACCGAGGCGCCGCTGCTCGGTGATGCCGTCGCGCAGTATCTCTGCCTGCCGCTCCGCATCCACCGCATCGGTGCCGGTTCCGGTAGGAGATCCGAATTCGGTTGCCCATATCGGCTTTCCGTCGTCACCGTGCCCGATCATGATGTCGCGCATGTCGCGGATCCGGTAGAAGGAGTTCCAGCTCTTGGTCGAGGCGTCGGAGGGCAAGGCGGGGTAGCTGTACGGATGCATGCCCACCACATCGAAACTCTCCGCCACACCCAGTTCGTAGAGTTCCGAGAGGAAGGTCGTCGGAGCGATATCCGTCCCGTTGTCGGTCGCCGGGGACAATCCGCCGCTCACGACCACGGCGCCGGGCACCGCCGCACGGATACGACTCGAGGCGGACTCCAGTAGGGCCGCATACGCCACCGGGTCCGGCTGCGGTCCGAAGAACACCGCGAGGTTCGGCTCGTTCCAGATCTCCCAGTGGGAGACCCGGTCCCGGTACCGCTGCGCGACATCCGCGCCGAACCGCCCGAACTCGTCCGGATCGGCGGGCCGGCCGTGCGTATCGTCTGCGTCACCGGCGCGTGCCCACTCCGGGGTGTGGGTCAGCAATCCGAGGATCTGCAGTCCGTGCGCGCGGGCCGCATCGACGACCCGGTCGGTTCCGGACCAGTCGAATTCTCCCCGGCTCGGCTCGAGAATCGACCAGTCGAAGTCGAACCGGACCCACGCCGCACCGCTGTCCGCGGCGGCGCCGAAGTACCGGTCGAGATCCGCATCCCCGAGAGTGTCGAGCCCCGAACCCGTGGCCACACCGAGGCTGTCGGCCGACAGATCGGTGCGGCACCCGGCGGGCTCGGTACTTCCGCACGCGACTGTACCGAGCACGACCAGCACCGCCACTGCGCTCAGCAGTCGTCTCCGTAGCACCGTTCTCCGTCTCACTGTTTCTCCGTACTGCTGTGCCCGGCGCGGACTCACCGAGACTTCACGAGCCCGACGAGTCCCAGCCCACCGGTGATGGGAAGGAAATGAACACCTGCGAACACACACAGGGGAGCAACGACGGCGGTGATCGGCCACGGCACGTCGAACTGCTCGGCGAGCAGCGACGCCCATACGGTCACTGCTACACCCAGCATGGCGATGGCCGACGCCTGGGCGAACGGGAACAGCCGCCGGACCGCAACCGTCCGGGCGACCACGACCCAGATCGCCACCACCATCACCGCCTCGGTGAGGACCGTCGCGAGGGCCGCGCCCTCGAACGACATCCGGGGGATCAGCACCAGGTTCGTGGCGACGTTCGCGGCGAGCGCGGCGAGCGCGACCCAGGGGTAGACGCGGTGCCGACCGGTCGCGACGAGAACCATCAGGCCCAGTTCGGTGAGCATCGACAGTGCGCTGCCGGCCACGAGCATTCGGGACGCATCGGCACCTTCGGCGAATCGCTCCCCGTAGAGCAGCGCCAGCACACCGTCCGCGGTCGGCCAGAATGCGGCGGTCGCCGCCGCGCCGAGGACTGCGAGCAGCATCGCCGCTTCACGCGTCCGCTGCCGGAACTGCTCGCTCTGCGCCGGCCACGTCGCGACGAGCAGCGTGGTGACGGGCCCGACGACCGTGGAGGCGACCATCGACAACAGGTCGGCGAATTTGTACCCCACCGTGTAGAGGCCGACGGAGTCGAAGGTGTCCATCCGGCCGAGCATCAGCACGTCGACTTTCGACAGGACGGTGAGCAGCGCGAAACCGATCGTCAGCGGCACCGCCTCGATCAGCATTTCGCGCCAGCGCCACAACTGGGCACGCGCGGCCGGTAGCGGTCCGGCTTTGCCGGCGCGGACGCCGCGAATCTTGAGTGCGGCCGCGACGACTTCGTTGATCACCGCGGGTGCGACGACCACCAGCAGGACCGGATGCCACAGGACGGCCGCAATGGTGCAGACCAATTGCGCGAGCTGGCCGAGTGTTTCGGCCGCGGCCACCGACGCCATACGCAGACGGCTCTGGTACATCACCGACAAGGCGTTGCTGGGGGTCGCCACCACCACGACCAGCCCTGCCACGACCGTCGCCCACACCACGTCCGACGAATAGCCCAGCAGCACCACGTATCCGACCGCGAGGGCGTAGCCGATGAAGCCGAGCACCCCGCGCAGCGCGATGAATGCCGTCGTGACGTAGGAGACCTCCCACGGATTGCATTCGACGAGTTTGGCGAGCACGACGCGGCCCACGCCCAGATCCGTCACCACCGACAGCACTCCGAGCAAACCGAACACGAACGAGAACTTGCCGAAGTCGTCGGGGGCGAGCACCCGTGCCAAAATCATCGATCCGGCCCAGCCCATCGACGCGATGGCCAGACGGCTCCCGAGCATCGCCACGGTATTGCGCCGCGCCGCGCGTCCGTCCAGTTGCGGCTGTCGCGGTTCGTGCAGGGTGCCGTCGCGGTCCTCGTGGACCTTGGCGACGATCCGTTCCATCAGGACGGTTTCGGCGACGAGGTCGATGTGCAGTTGCCCCGTGTTGGTCATCGAGGGATGCGCGTAGCCCGACAGTGACGGGGAATCCCAGATCTTCGCGTGGCGACCCGAGGGAGCGAGGTCGGCGGGAATGTGGATGCTCTCGTCGTCGTCCACGTCGTCCGGACGTGAATGCCTACCCACCGGGAGTCACCTTCACAGTCGGAGGCCGGCGGTGCGGTAGGCGCCGACGGTGAGTTCCGCCGTCCGAGTCCACGTGAGGGTCGAGGCGACCTCCGGGGCGCGTCGCCTCAGTGCCTGGGCGGTGTCGAGGTCGAGGAGAGTGGCGCGCAACGCCGCCGTCCATGCCGGCACGGTGTGCTCGGTGACGAGCAGTGCCCCGTCGTCGGCGAAATCCGGCAATGCGCCGACGGCACTCGAGACGACAGCACCGCCGCACGCCATCGCTTCGAGGGGTGGGAGACCGAAGCCCTCGTAGCGCGAGGCGTATGCGACGACACTCGCGGCAGCGTAGAGGGCAGGCAGGTCCGCGGTGGCGACATAACCGAGCCCGTGGGCCCCGGACGGTGCGTCGCGCCCGGTCGAACCGGCGCCCGCGAGGACGAACGGCACGTCGAGGTTCCGGCACGCTTCGGCCACCAGCGCGACGGACTTGCGCGGTTCGACGGTGCCGACCTGCAGTACGAAGCGGTCGGGCAGTCCGTAGCGGGCGCGCACCTCGGCAACCTGGCCGGGCGACGGGGGCGTGGCCCACGGGGCCGGCGCCAGCGGGGTGACAACGGCATCGCGGCCCGACAACGCGTGGATGCGTTCGGCGGTGAACTCGGAGACGGCCACGAGGACATCGGCCCGGCGCATCGCGTCGCGCAGCAACCGGCGTTCCCCTGTCGCCCGGAACCGGCTGAACGCCCACGGTGCGTCGAAGACGGCCAGATCGTGAAACGTCGACACCGTCAGGCTGCGCTGACCGAGAGGGAGATCGACGTCGAGGCTGTGGAACAGGTCTGTGGAGGGGAGGGGCACCGCGTTCCACACGGCGCGGCGCACACCGCGTGCCACGGGGCGCCGCGAGGCAGAGACCTGTGGTGGCAACTCTGCCACCGCGTCGCGCTGAACTGTCGCGCACAACTCGGTCCCGGGGAGAAGCGCGGGCAGCGCCCTCAGCAGTTCACGGGCGTAGGTCTGGACTCCGCTGCCGGCAGGGCGGAGCGCCATGGCTCCGAACCCGATTCGGTATCCGGTCGATGAAGCTGCGAACGGTGCTGTGTGAGCGCACATCCCACGATTCCTAAGAGTAACCAGAAGTAGACGTCGAGCGGGAAGATCTCCAGATAGGTCGACACGGTGGACGCGACCGCCACCGCCACCACCGACGCACTCACACCGAGCGCGAGCGCGGCGTCCTGGCCGCGCATGATCCGCGAGGCGCGAAGGGTCGACACGGCGGCGCAGACCAGAACGAGGACGAACAACCACACTCCGATCGGTCCGAGTTCGACGGCGAGTTTGATGTAGTAGTTGTCGGGTTGGTACGGCATGAATCCGAAGGTCACCGCAGCCTGCAACGACATTTCCGAGAGCATGGGGTTGGTTTCGGAAGCGGCCTTGGCGGCGGCGGAACCGGTTGCGCCCAGTCCCTGACCGAACGGATGCACCCACAGCGAGGCAAGGGTCTCCGACCACCCGTCGCCGCGTTCACCGAGGCTCGACGACGACAAGAGCGGAGCAAGCAACGAGCCCGGTACGACGAGGAGAGCGATCGGCGCGGCGAGGGCGGCGGCACCGAATCCCAGCAGCAGCGCGCGGTGGCGGTGGACAGCGAGCCACAGCAGTGCGACCGCAAGACCGATATAACTGGCACGAACGATCGTCACGCCCATGCCCAGCAGCATGATCGGTGTCGCGCAGAGAAACAACCGGTTGCGGAGCCGGGTGGGATCGGCGAGGGCGATCGCGCCGCCGACGACGAGGCTGATCATCACGAACAACCCGAATGCGAACGGGGTCGTGAAGGTGCTGAAGCTACGGAGGATCCCGCCTGTGGTGCGGAGATGGTCGTCCCAGCGGTATCCGAGTGCCGCGAGACGCTCACCACCGATCACCTGCTGCGCCAATCCGACGACCGCTGTGAACACCCCCATGCCCATCAGGATCGTGACGAAGGTGTCGCGGTCGCGGGCGTCGAACGGTGCGCGCCACAGGATCACGGGAATGATGAGATAGAAGAAGGTGATCTTCAGCGGGGTAACGGCTCCCGGTCCCGACACGAGTATCGCCGACACGACACCCAGGACCACCCATGCCGCCACTGCCGGCCACCACGGAAACGCCGGCGCGGGAGTGCGTCTGCGGTAAGGGCTGACGAAGGTCGCCGCCAGGGTCAGCAGGAGGACCCCCTCTTTCCAGGGGGACAGCGCCGAACCGCCGGGCACGATCACGAGCAACCCGTGCAGAGGTGTGAGCGCGGCGATGAGAAGCAGTCCACGCTGCGGCCGCCGATAGAGAGCAAAACCCAGTGCGGCCGCGCACGGCAGCGCCAGGACGAGCAAGGCCGTCATGACACGCCCGGCTCGGCAACGGGTTCGCGTACCGGGTCGGTCCGGCCGAACGACGAGAGCACGGCCGCGGTGATCTCGGCGCGAAGGAACTCGCGCCCGTCACGCTGGTACGCGCCGTGGTCCCCGGTCACACCGGCGCGGATGCGTCCCGTGAATCCTCGTCGCTCGACTCGCCGCAGTCCTTCGTCGCCCCGCTGGTAGCGGAACGACGCGTAGTCCTGTGCGGAGAGCACGACGGTGACATCGACACCTGCGCGGCGCAGCGCTTCGAGGATCACCTCGGGGACCTGGGTGACGCCGAGCCGGCCCAGCAATCGCCATGCGGGGTAAGGCAAATGCTTCTGTGCGAACGGTTTGATGCGCGCGCGCAACGGAACCGAGGCGGGTCCCGGCTCGCGATCTCCGCCGCCGGGTGCAGCGGGTACCGGCGGGCGAAGCTGTTCACGCAGAGACTTACGCCGGTGGGTGGACCACAGGATCATGTTCACCAGGACCACTGCGCGGGTGCGTAACCGGAGAGCGACGTACGAGGAGTACCACGCACCGGAGCACAGTCCCGTCACGATCAGGTCGCCCGGTTCGGTCCCCAGCGCAGTGGCGGCGTCGATCGCGTCCCGGTCGGACACCTCGGAGTAGAGCGACGCGGGCCGGCCGGCGTCCACGGTTCCGGTGTCACCGACCCCGGTGCGGTCGAAACGGACGGAGGAGACGCCGTGCGCGGCCAGGCTGCGGGCGAGTTCCACCCAGAGCCGGCTCGGGCCGATGCGGTGCTCGTAGGCGGTCCCGAAGAACAGCACGGTGGGTCGGTGATCGTCGCTGCCCGCCGATTCGACCGCATGGGTCCGCACCGCGAACAGCGCATTGGGTCCGAGCGATTCCACCGATTCGTAGACGGGAGAGCCGTCGGTCGTGGTGGCCACCGCCGCGCGATGCCGGAGCGACAGCACCACTTCGTGGGTGTCGGTGGGCGACCCTCCGGCGATCCAGTCGGCGATCTCCCGGATACCGCCGAACGGGATGTCGGCGTACAGAGCTGCGGGGGCGGTGAACGCCTCGTGGTCGACGAGGGGCAGTTCGTCGCACACCAGCGCGTCGGCGAGCGCGGACAGTGCCGGGGTGTCGCGCGCCGCGGGGCGCGTCGCGAGCATGGTCCTGATGCCGGTGAACACACTCGCGTCGATGCGCAGCGTGCTCAGCGCGTGCGCGGCGTCGGGGGAGAGGGCCCCGCCGATGATCGAGATGCGGGGATCGGCCGGATCGTCGGTCCCCTGGGTTACCCGGTACAGGGCGCGTTGTTCGCGCAGGGCGCTGCGGCCGGAAAGGAGGGGATCCCACAGCACCACGGCGTCGACCGGTCCGCAGCCGGGAAGCGCGGTGGCCGCGAGAAGTGCTCCGGCGCGCAGACCGACCACGGTGATGTGCGCTGCTTCGCATGCGCGCGCGAGTGCGGTCGCCGCAACGACGCTGCGCTGCCAGGCCGCTACCGCGTCAGGGGAATCCTGGTCGCCCGACGAGTCACCGGCACCGGAATAGTCGAACCGCACCGACGTCAGGCCGCGGTCCGCGAGCTGCTCGGCGAGTGCTTTCATGCCGCGGTAGGTGTCGAGGTGTTCCTTGCCCAGCGGTGGACAGAGCACCACGGCGCCGCGGGACCGGCCGTCGTCGGGAACGTGAATGTGCGCGAGGAGTGGTGCGTCGGCGGGCCCGAACCACGACGAGTGCTGCACGCCCACGTTCGAACCTCCAGATCATGCGGGTGACCCAAGGCGGCGGACGGCGCACCACGCGCCACCTCTTGAATCGGGTTGTTGCTACGACACATTCGAATCGGGCCGTCGACACCCGGCGGTACCGGTGCGCAACCTGTGCCATAAACTACCGTGCCCTACTGCTCGGGCGTTCGGAGGGATGGTCATGCCGGGAGTGCTCGTGCACGAGTGGATCGCACGTGACGGCGGTTCGGAGAAGGTGCTCGACGAGTTCGTGCGGTGCTATCCCGATGCCGACGTCCTCTGTTTGTGGGACGACGCCGAGCGTTACCCGACGCGGACGGTGCGCGAGAGCGGACTTGCGCGCACCCCCCTGCGGCGCCACAAGGCGCTCGCGCTCCCCGCGATGCCCTACGTGTGGCGGCGGAGGACCGGGGACTACGACTTCGCGCTGGTCAGTTCGCATTGCTTCGCCCACCACGTGTCGTTCCGCGGTGCCGCACGCGACTTCCGCAAGTTCGTCTACGTGCACACCCCCGCCCGCTACCTGTGGAACCCCGAACTCGACGATCGAGGTGCGTCGACGGCGGTCAAACTGGCATCGCCGCCGCTCCGGCGTCTCGACCGCCGGCGGGCGGCAGAAGGGGCACAGTTCGCTGCGAACAGCGATTTCGTTCGACGCCGGGTGGAACGGGCCTGGGGCGTGGAGGCCCGCGTGATCTTTCCTCCGGTCGACACGACACGGATCTCGTCGGTCCCGGAGTGGAGTGCGGAACTCTCGGAGCCGGAATCGGCGCTCCTCGAGAGCCTTCCGGACACGTTCGTCCTCGGGGCGTCGAGGTTCGTTCCGTACAAGCGGCTGGACTGGGTCATCCGTGCCGCTGATCTCGCGGGTCTGCCCGTCGTCGTCGCGGGGTCGGGTCCGGAGGAAGCGCGGCTGCGGAAGCTGGCCGACGAGGCCCGTGTGCCCGTGCGTGTGCTTGCGCGTCCGTCGGACGAGATGCTGTACGCCCTGTATCAGCGCGCGCATGTCTACGTCTTTCCCGCGATCGAGGACTTCGGGATCATGCCGGTCGAAGCGCGCGCTGCCGGCGCGCGGGTGATCGTCAACGAACTCGGCGGAGCTGGGGAGACCGTGGTGGAAGGGGTGGACGGCTTGCACTTTCGGGACGATTCCGTGGAGTCGCTCGCGGAGTGCATCGCGGCCGTCGACACGGTTCCCCGACGGGGCCGGAATTCGGTGGCGGAGTTGTCGTCGGAGAGATTCCGTGCGGACATCCGGAACTGGGTCTCCTCGTGAGCCGGAAACGGTGACGTACGACGGCTCCCGCCCTCGCTGAGTCGATCTTGTCTCGCTTCGTGCCCTGAGGTAGGTTCCACGCGGGTCGCGGGCCTGTTCGATGGGGGACAAGTGGGGGTTCGGCATGCACTTCGGTACGACGGTTGGCCTTCTTGTGGACCCGCTCCGGATGTTGGCGTCGCCCGAATCCTCTGCGCCCCTGGCACCGGAACGGCTGTAGGGTCGCCGGCCGTTCTACGGACGGAACCGGGTGTCGCCGCGGTTACGAGGGCCGAAACACGCCGCACGTGCACTCAACGGATCGCACGCTTCCGGACGGTGCTGTCACCCCGCGGCCGGACATTCTCGCACGGACAGGCTTCCGTTCCGGTGTGACCTAGAGCACTGAAACACTTCTCGGCAGGAAAACGGTAATAGCGGCATAACGGTCATAGCAGTCGGGCAGGGCGAAACGGTCGGGACCGACCGAGCCGTCACACGGTCGGGGGGCGAGGGGTAAGCCGAAGCATGGGGCGTAAATGAGCATCGAAGCCGGGCGAGCGCGAAGACTGCGCGCCCTACCCGCCCCGAGCCCGGACACGACGCGGGAATCCACCGAGAGGCACGGCACCCGCAGGCAATGGCAGACCATCCATACCCGGCTGTTGTGCCTGACCGACGCCGCAGTCGTGTGTGCGGTTCTTGCACTTGCACAGTGGGTTCGGTTCGCTTTCGGTGAAGTTCCGGAGGCCGGTGTTCCGAGCTCGATGCTGCTGGCGGTCGCCGTTGCCGGCTGCTGGCTCGCCGCGTTGTCGCTGGCTCGCACCCGCAAACCCACGGTAATCGGCAGGGGCGAAGAGGAATACCGTCTGGTCACCAGGGCGACGCTCCAGTGTTTCGGATTCATCGCGATCCTGTCGTTCCTGATCGAGTCGTTCGTGATCGACCTCGACGCGGTCCGCATCTATCTCGGAGTCGCCCTGCCCCTCGGGCTGGCCGGCCTTCTCCTCGGGCGGCATCGGTGGCGCCGGGAGATCGGCCGCAGGCGTGAACGCGGCGAGTTCCGCACCTCGGTACTCGTGATCGGCGGTGACCAGGCGGTCAAGGCGATGGTCGAATCCTTCACTCGTGACGCCGATTCCGGTTACCGGGTGGTGGGAGTGTGCACCCCGGGATACACCGGTGAGCAGATCCGGACGCTCACCGCGGGCGGGCTCGACATTCCGGTCCTCGGTGGCGAGAAGGATGTGCTGCACGCCGTCAAGCTCACGGGCGCAGACACCGTGGCGGTGGCCACGAATGCGCAGTGGGGCAATTCCGATCTCGCAGACCTCGCGTGGGACCTCGAGCCGTACCGGGTGGACCTTGTGGTCGCGCCGGGTGTCACCGAGATCGCGTCACCCCGGCTGTCGATGTACCCGGTGGGCGGTCTCCCTCTCGTCCACGTCGAGGAACCCCAGTACCGCGGGTCCAACCGGATGGCCAAGACCGTCTTCGACCTCGTGAGCGCGACTCTCGCTCTCCTCGCCTTCGCACCCGTCATGCTGTGTGTCGCGGCTCTGATCAAAGTTCAGGATCGGGGGCCCGTCTTTTATCGCCAGGAACGCGTCGGGCTGAACGGAGCGACCTTCCGCATGTGGAAGTTCCGGTCCATGGTGACGGACGCGGACACGATGATCGATGAGATGCGACGCGAAACGGACAGCAGTCGCTCGGTGTTCTACAAGTCGTCGTCCGACCCGCGGATCACCCCGGTCGGACGGTTCATTCGCCGAACCAGCATCGACGAACTGCCGCAGTTGTTCAACGTTCTGACGCGCGATATGAGTCTGGTCGGTCCGCGCCCCCTCACGGTGGGGGAAGGACGGGAGATTCCGCGCTTCGTCGACCGCCGAATGCTGGTGCGCCCGGGCATGACCGGGCTGTGGCAGGTGTCGGGACGGTCGAATCTCTCGGAGGCCGACCGTGTTCGGCTCGACCTGTTCTATGTGGCGAACTGGTCGATGGTGCAGGATCTGCTGATCGTCGCGAAGACGGTGCGCGCTGTCCTCGCGAGCGTCGGCGCCTACTGAGGCGCGTTTCGGCCCGCCGGCTCAGGCTCCTCGCACCGCGTGTGCGAACGCCGTCATCAACTCCGCACTCTTGATCCCGCGACCGGACTCGATGCCGCTCGAGACGTCGACGCCCCAGGCTCCCGACGTGGCGACCGCTCGCGCCACATTGTCCGGGGTCAAGCCGCCGGCGAGGATCCAGCGCCCGTCGGGGACAGCGCTGCGATCCTGCCAGTCCCACGTGACCCCGGCGCCCGCAACCGCACCGTCGACGAGCAGCAGATCGGCGCCCAAATCCTCGGACACCGACGCGGCGCCGCTCTTGTTCACCGCACGGACGACAGTCAGTCCCGCCTCGTGGAGCACCCGGACGTCGTCCGCCGAACGCAAGTCGTGCACCTGGACGTGGTCGAGGCCGGCCGCACGGGCTGTCGCGACGATCTCGTCGAGAGCCATCTTCACGTAGACCCCCACCGCGAGTGTTCCGTCGGGCACCCGCGACCGCAGTCGCGTCGCCTCTTCGGCAGACACCCGGCGCGGACTGTCGGCGAAGACGAAGCCCACCGCGTCGACACCCAGTTCGACGGCCAGGTCGACCGTGGCCTCGTCTCGAAGCCCGCACATCTTGATGAACGTCATCGCCTGCCTTCCGTCCTCATTCCCTACGAGGATATGGGTACGGCAGGGAGGCTTTTCGACCCGCTATGCGGCGAGGGAGAGGGCGACGCTGGCGCACCCGGGGCACAGCGCGGTGGGGTCCACGACCCAGCCGTTGGCGCGGGCTGCGAGCGCGGCGACGGTGTAGGTGTGTGCGACAGTCCGGTAGGAGTGGTCACATCGCTCGCACCGGAACGACCAGCGCTGGGCACCGAAATGCTCGGTGCCGCGTGTTGCGACGTCCTGCGTGGCGATGCCCTGCGTCGGGGTGACCATCCGAAGATCTGCCTTCTGGCGCACAGGTCTGCACCTTTCTCCTTCTGCGCGTCCCGCGCGGTGCGGACGCAACTTCCCACCGTCAGGTACCCGTTTCGGTGCCGGAAAACGTGAGATCTGCGTCACACGCCTGGTGTGTCGTCGGGTGGGGAGAGCGTTCCCACCCGTGGGGC
Organism: Rhodococcus sp. NPDC060084; assembly: GCF_042730335.1. Classification (NCBI taxonomy): domain Bacteria; kingdom Bacillati; phylum Actinomycetota; class Actinomycetes; order Mycobacteriales; family Nocardiaceae; genus Rhodococcus; species Rhodococcus sp. NPDC060084. The sequence goes on along the minus strand of NZ_JBHWWX010000013.1, from coordinate 23,131 downwards.
CGGGTCGGAAGCTGCGCCCGGAAGACGCCCGAGTTCGGCACCGGACGCGGTGTCCTGACGCACTGTGTCCTGACGCAGCTGTGCGAGCCAGATCAGGAAGCCGACGCCGATCATCACGTACGCGCCGCCTACCAGGTGTTGCGGCAGCGCCCACTCGAGTTCGCGTCCGTCGCCCGCCGGCAGCAGGTGGTGCGGCCCGATGAGGAAGACCGCACCGATGGCGACAGCAACGGCGACGTTGCGCCGGCTGGGTGCACGCAGCACCTCGAGTGTCAGCACCATCAGTGCCGGAGCGACCCAGACCCAGTGGTGCGACCACGAGACCGGCGAGGCGAGCAGCACCGCCGTCGCGGTGGCGAGCAGCGCCGTCACGAGGTCTCCGCGCGACAGGGCGAGGCGGATTGCGACGACGGCGACAACCAGCATGACGGCGACGGCACCGAGCCACAGCGCCGACTCGAGCGGGTCGGGCGGAGCGAACCGCGAGACGACGGCCTTGAAGGATTCGTTGGCCGCGTAGTACGCCGAGCCGATTCGCCCGGTGTCCGGAAGCGTGTGCAACCAGTACCGCGTGGACGCCTCGGGCAGGAGGACGAACGCCGCCGCAGAGAAACCGAGTGCGGAGACGACGATGCGTGCGCTGGTCCGCCAATCGCGCGCGAGCAGGAACAACAGCAGGAAACCCGCGGGTGTCAGCTTGATGGCGGCGGCAAGACCGATCAGCACACCCCGGGGCCATTTGGGTTTGGAGGCGAGTACGTCGACGGTCACCAAGGCCATGAGCACCAAGTTGATCTGGCCGAAGCTGATGGTTTCGCGGACCGGTTCGAGTTGGAGTGCGACGGCGACGGTGACCGCAGTGACGACCCAGGATGTGCGGTTCTCCAGGTCGGGACGCACACGTCCGAGCACCATGCGCACCGTCACCACGAGTGCTGCGACGGACACCGCGGTGAACACGAACTTGGAGAGTGTGACGGGGATCAGTGCGAGCGGTACGAAGAGGATCGCGGAGAGCGGGGGGTAGGTGAACGGCAGTCCGAAGTCGTCGACGACCGGAGGGATCGCACCGTAGAGGTCTCCGCCGTCGAGCAGCACGTGTGCGCCCATGCGGTAGACCAGCAGGTCGATGTAGTCGTTACCGACCAGAAAGGCGATCGTCGCGGCGATCGAGAGACCGAAGATCACCGCGATCGCGGTGGTGTGTGCGCGGAGGTCGAGGGAGAGTTCGGTCGATGGGCGGTCGTCGTCTCGCTTCAGCCATAAATGTCGCACTCGATGACTTTACTGATCTTTCCTCGATCTTCGGGCAACCTCAGCTGTCGATCCGGATTCCGAGGTGTGCGGCGAACATGCCTGCGAGTGCGACGGCCTGATGGCCGCTGATGGTCGATCCCCTCAATCCGTCCAGATTTCTGATCACTCCGATCTCCGCGCCCCGGAAGTCGACGTGCGCGAGAGTGGCGCGGTTCACATCGAGGTCGCCGATTCGGCTGTCTTCGAACGCCACCCGCGTGAGGTTCGCTTCGGCGAGGTCGAGTTCGTCGATGATGCATCCCCGGAACAGCACGTCACGCAGGTTCCCTGCGCGCAGGTTGATCAGGCTGATCTTCGAATCGGTCACCACCACCGAGCGCAGTCCGGAGTCGTACAGGTCGAGCGCGCCGATCCGGCTGCCGACGATCCGCACGTTGTGCAGGGTGCTGCGGGAAGCGGAGAACTTCGGTGCGTGCATCCGCTCGATGCGGGTGTCGACCATTCGTGCGCTCGTGAAGTCCGTGCCGTCGACGGACACCCCGGTGAGCTCGCACTCGGACAGCGTCACACCCGCGAGATCGAGTCCGGACAGGTCGACGTCCGAATACCGCATTCGCTCGACGGTGGTGTGCGCCGCCAGGTCGCCGGCGTCCCCGTCGTCGAGTTCGACCGGCCGACGTCCGTCGATCTTCGGGGGCTTGGTGGTGGTCCGGGAGGCGCGAGTGGTCATGCGACCAGTGTCGCCCGTACGGGTGCCGCGCAGATCCGGACCCTCCGCGTGATCGGGCGACCGCAATCTGATCCTTCCCCGCCGGAGGGGTCGAACAGGTCATGCATTCGAACATATGATCGAACGGTGAAGCTGTATCGAATCCCGTCCGGCTGGGCCGAACCTGCTCCCGCGCGCTGCCCCAACGGGCATCGGCTGGGACCGAACCGGACGCTGGTGGGATCGCAGGTATGCGACTGCGGCGTGATGCACCGGACACATGCGTGCCGCGTGTGCGACGCCGTGGTCTACAGCCCGCCGCTCGGGGACCGCTGTCGTGCGCGTGCATTCGACGAGCGGTGATCAGTGAATCCTGACACAAGCGTGGACAAAGAGATTTATCGTGGGCGCGGGAGGAAGTGAAGTAGGCAGTTGTAGCGCGAGGGGTATCGCAACCGCGGGAGCGGGTGCGGTATTGCTACCGGTCACGCCGGACGCCGTCGCTGCGGAACCCGGCGGGGCGGGTCGAGTGCCCGTCGGAGTAGCTGTGAACCCAGGAGTGACGGGAGCAGGGAAGCCCCGCCAGCGAAATGAGGGGGAGGAGCCGGCGGGGCCCTGCGCTGTATCTCCATGTGTGTCGGGGAGGACTTCTGGAGACACGGCCACCTGAATGTGGCCGTCGGGGAGTTTAGGTCAGGTGCGCGCACCCGGTCCAGCATCGAGACGAAACCGATACCCAAATCGGTTGCGGGGATGTGGATCGCAGGGTCGGCAGCCTCGCCTAGTGCTGATTCCGAGGTCCGCGCGCGCGTACGTTCACGTCGTGCTGCCCGGGCAGGATCTGCTGCGGCATCGCGCGTGTCTCGTCGACGTGGATGCTGCGGGGCGCCGGTCGTGCCCGGCGCTCGCGTCTGCGCCGGTTGCGGGCGGTCGCCCGGAACCCCCAGGCCGAAATGCCGAGTGCCGCCGCGGAAAGCAGGTCCGCTTCGGTGAGCCCGTGGTCGGGGGTGACGGAGTACAGCACCCGGCCTTCCAGCATTCCGTTCATGAGGAACCAGAGTGCGGCGGCTACGGCAGCGGCAAGGCTCGAGAGGGCGTGCGGCCTCGCCAGGCACCATGTCGATGCCGCGAACAGCGAGCACATGGCGACGAGCGAGTAGAACAGGGCGTGCTGCATGGGCTCCCTCTCGTTGCCGGCGGCGGTGCCCCACTGTACTGGGGAGGGCATCTGCCGATGCAACGACGGCGTGTCGGCGCTATGCCGGCAGCAACCGGAATGGCGCCGACCGCCGAGTCGTTCGGGCAGCGACGGTGATTCGCTGCGTCAGCAGCCCGGTACGGCGCTGCCGTCTCCCTGGATGGCCAGCAGCGCGCAGAACGTCGCGGCACTGACCTTCCACGTGCCATCCTCCTCGATCGCCTCGCCGGACTGATCGGGAAGTACGGGGGCACCGTTCATGAGCAACGTCCACGAGACCGTGGCGGTGCCGTCATCCGCGACCGTCACACCCTCGACGGTTGCTGCCGTCGCGGAGGCCTGGGGGTCGGTGGTCATGCCCTCGAGGGCGGGAAGGAAGTTCTCGCCGTTCTCCACCACGCCGGCGCGCGTGGCCGCCGGGGTCGTCCCGTCGAAGAAGGTGACATAGGACGCGGTCACCGCCTCCGTGGTGGCAGTGTCGGCCGAGGCTGCTTCCGCAGTTGCAGTGGTAGTGGTGGCGACGCTGGACGTGGTGGAGGTGTCGTCGCCGGACGTGTCTTCGCTGGAATCGCTGCAGCCTGTGACGACTGCGGCGGCGACGACCATCGAACCGCAGACGGCGAGCGCACGACGGGTGATCGAGACGCGCATATGAGTCCTCTCCGGGTGCCGGACGTTTTCCGTCACCCTGTTCGACCGGCAGTGGAATCCCGCTACCGGAGATGTGGTCGTGGTCGTGACGAAGACGCGGTCGCGACCTCGAGTCGTTACGGCGAACCGTGTCGTCTAGGACGATCCGTCCCGGTGGGGCAGACCGTCGGAGAGAACCGCCAGATCGAAGGCTTGGCGGGCCATCCAGAACCGGAGAAAGCCGGTGAGCGAGTACCGTAGGAACACAGCGGAGCCCACCACGGCCACCGCAACGCCGACGATCGCCAGCACGATCGCGTCGCGTTGCACGAGAGCGTCGGAGGTGTTGTGCGACAGGAAGTACGACGCCACGCCGAGCACGGGACCTGCCACCATCAGGATGAGGCCGAGGCGCAGCCAGAGGTCGTGTCGCCCGGCCGCCGGATCCGGGATCTTCAGTTGGGCGAGTTCGCGGGTGAACCTGTCGGCGCGGTCTTCGGTCGAGGTCATGGCGCACTTCCTAGGTAGAGGGATGCGAGTTCGGTGCGTAGGTCTTCCGGATGTCCCTGTTGCTGGATCCGCCCGCGGACCAGCACCGCGGCGTGGTCGGCGAAATCGAGTACCGCGTCGGCGAACTGCTCGACGACGAGCACGGCCACTCCGCTCCGGGCGATCTCCGAGACGTGGTCGTAGAGCTGGGCAACGATCATCGGTGCCAGCCCCATGGACAGCTCGTCGAGCAGGAGCACGGCGGGGTCGGTGGCGAGACCGCGGGCGAGCGCCAGCATTTGCTGTTCGCCCCCCGACAGTGTTCCCGCGGTCTGCGCCGCTCGCTCGGCCAGAATGGGAAAGCGCGAGAACGCGATCTCCTCGACCTCGGCTCGTGGACGACCGGTGAAGGTCATCATCAGGAGGTTGTCCCGAACCGACATGTTGGGGAACACCCCTCGGCCTTCGGGGATGAGGCACACTCCCGCCCGTGCCAGATCCCGGGGCGCGACTCCCGTGGCGTCACGGCCGCCGAGTAGTAGCTGCCCGGACGAGACGGGATGAACGCCGGCCGCGACCCGCAGGGTGGTGGTCTTGCCGGCTCCGTTGGGGCCGAGCAACGCCACCACCCGACCCGCAGCGACCTGCAGGTCGATTCCGTGAAGAACGGTGATGGCGTCGTATGCGGCTCGGACACCGCGCATTTCGAGTATGGCGCTCATGACTTCCCCAGATAGGCTGCGAGCACGGTCTCGTCGCTGCGGATGACACCCGGTGGCCCGGACGCGATGATCCTCCCGAGATCGAGCACGTACACCGTGTCGCACACGCTCATGACGAGTTCCATGTCGTGCTCGACCAGCAGGACGGCGGTCCCGTCGGCGGCGAGCGCGCGCAGGAGCGCGGCGAACAGTTCGGTCTCCTGCACGTCCTGGCCTGCCGCCGGCTCGTCGAGGAGGATGAGAGACGGACGCACCGCAAGTGCCCGCGCCACCTCGACGAGGCGTCCCATGCCGGTGGACAGTGAGTCGGCGGTGGTGTCGGCGAGATGTTCGATACCCAGTCGGGCGAGTATCTCGTCGGCGACGCGCCCAGCGTGTCGTCGCTCGGGTCCCAATTCTGCTGCTACGCGCAGGTTGTCGCGCACGCTGAGCCGGCCGAACAGTTCGAGCCGTTGAAATGTACGGGCGAGCCCGTGTCGTGCGCGGCGAGCCGGACCGGCGCGTGTCACGTCCCGGCCGTTGAGGGACACGGTGCCAGAGAGGGGTTTCCGGAGTCCGGAGACCACGTCGAACAGAGTGCTCTTGCCCGCACCGTTGGGGCCGATCAGTCCGGTTACCTGTCCGCGTTCCGCGGTCAGCGCGACCCCGTCGAGCGCGCGGTGGCCGCCGAACGCGACCGAGATGTCGTCAACTGCGAGTTGTGACGGCACGATCGAGCACCTCCTCGTCTTCCGCAGTCCAGGGACGTTTCACGCCCCACCACTCCACGGGGATCTCCTCGGAGTGCGGAACCGGCCTGTGGCGGGCGGCAGCCCAGCTCCGTGCGGCCAGCGCTCCGGCGACGATCCCGGCGATCAGCACGTATCCGTTGATCACGTCGATCAGTCGCAGTAGCCAGAGCAACACCACCCAGGTGACGACGGCCGCGATCACGAGTGCATCGTGGAAAACCGGTTCCCAGCGCCGCCGCAGCGACGGGACCACACCGTCGTCCACCGCGCCGGACCCGTACGCGAGACCAGCGGCGGCCGGTGCGACCTGGACGAGGTTCTGCGCGGCGGGCCACAGTGCGACGATCGCGTTGAACGGTCCGGCGAGCATCGACCCGGTGAACAGTCCGTTACCCACCACCCCGAGGCCGCCTACGACCGCGATGAGGAAGATGGACAGTCCGGCAACGAAATTGAATTGGTCGGCCGCGACGGATTGCAGTTGCATCCCGTACAGTGCACCGCCGAGACCGGCGATCCCCGCGGAAATCGCGAAGACGACGATCTTCGTCAGAAGCAGGCTGCCACCGAGCGTTGCGTATGCGGCTTCGCTGTCGCGCAAAGCGATCAAGCGCCTGCCGAGCCTGCCCCGGCGCAGTGCCGCGATGCCCGCAGTGACCAGCGCGAGGCAGACCGCCGAGAACACCGTCAGTTCGGCGGGGGTGTCGACCTGCATCCCGAACAGGGACGGGCCGACGAGTTCTACCGACCCCTGGTCGAACAGCGCGATGTCGATGCCGAAGAGTTCGAACGACGGCAGCGAGAAGATCCACCGGTCGAGCACGACGGCGATCGCGGCCGTGCCCAGTGCCAGGTACACCCCCGACAGCCGGAGGGCGGGTACCGCGACGACGGCTCCTGCGACGCCCGCGACCACCACCGCCGCGATCAGCGCCCACCACTGTCCGTCGCCGCCGAGGTGTGCGCACGCGATCGCACCGATGCCGGCCATGCTGAGCTGGCACAGCGAGATCTGGCCGGCGTACCCGACGAGCGGGACGAACGACAGCGCGATGACACCGAAGGCGAAGATCTGTCCGTAGGTGACGAGATCGCCCGCGCCGAGCACGGTGGCGAGGAGGAGCCCGAACGCCACGATGACGCCCGCGAACGCGAACGTTCCGCGCACCGACGGCAAGGGAACCGGGCTGAGGTGACGGTCTCGCCCGCGCAACCTTCCGTGCGGGAAGAGCAGCAGCGCGAGCAGCAACACGATCGCGGGTGCGGCCAGCCGCAACCCCGGGAGGTACTCGTTCTGCGGCAGATAACCGGCAAGGTAGGCCTCCATGCAGCCGATCACGATCGCGCCGACGAAGGTCATCGGCAAGCTCTTCAGCCGCCCGAATATCGCTGCGGCATAAGCACTGACGATCAACAGCGACAATTGGGTGGCATCGAGCGCCACCATCGGCGCGATGAGGATCCCGCCGAGGGCCGCCAAGGTGGTGCCCAGGATCCAGGCGACGCAGTTGGCGCGCACCGGGTCGGCGCCGGTGAGCCCGACGAGGGCCCGGTCGTCCACCGTCGCCCGCATTTCCGCGCCCGTGCGGGTGTTGAACATCAGCAACCGGAGCCCGAACGCCACTGCGACCGCGACGACCATCGTCAGGGCCTGATGCCACGAGACCGTGGCCGCGCCGATGTGGAAGGAGTCCTTCTCGGCGAAGAACGCCGGAAGCGAACGGGACTTGTTGGGATCCCAGATCCACCGGGCGACGGCGATCAGGCCGCTGAGCATCGCGATTGTCATGACGAGCCTCTCGGCTTCCCCGAGACGCTGTACGGGCCGCATCAGGTGCTCGACCAGTAGCCCGAACGCCGGTGCCAGCACGAACAGCACCGTGATCACCGACAGCCATACCGGCCAGCCCCAGCCGATGCTGAGTTGCCAGTACGCGAACGCGGCCATCATTCCGGTGGCGCCGTGCGCGAAGTTGAACACCCCGGTGGTCGTGTAGGTCACCACCAGCCCGCTGCTGATGATCGCGTAGATCGCAGCGGTGCTGAGGCCGACGATCCCGAAGGTGACGAACTGTTCCATTACTGGATGTCGCCCATGCTCTTGCCGACGTCGGCGAGTGTCATCGGCACGCCGTAGTCACCGGGGTACGCGAACGGCGGAGTGTTGCATCGATAGAGCCCGTTGTCGGCTCCGAAGTCGGCCGCGACCCAACCGTCGGGTGTGGCTGCCTCGACGTTGAAACACGGCTGCGGGGGAACAGGATTCGCGAGGTCACCGGCGGCGTGGAGGCCACCGCCGGTCCATGCGCCTTCCTGCAACGCAGCCTCGTAGACGCAAGAGCGGGTGAGGTCGTCGCCGCAACTCGTCGCGGCTTTCGCGAACAGCGCCCACGCGGACATCGCCCGTAGCGCCGGGAAGGTGATCTCGGCATCCGGCGCGTATTCGGCGTACATGTCGAGGACCTGCTGGACGGCGGGCTCGTCGTCGGCGCTGCTCAAGGGAGCGCTGCCGCCCAGATCGACGTAGTTGTTCTGGAATTCGGCCGACTTCCCGAGAAGTTCGATGAACGAATCGTTGTATGCGTTGTTGTTGGCGTCGATCCAGTCGAGCTTGTAGTTCATCCCCGTGAGCACTTCTTCGAGCTTGGCGAGTTGCTTGAAGTCGCCGTAGAAGACCAGTCCGCGAACGTTTTTGCTCTTGATGGACTGTGCATAGGGGGTCCAGTCGGCGACGCCCATCGCGGGGTAGAGGTCGTTGTAGGTGAGGGTGCCACCTGCTGCGGTGATGCTGTCGACGGCTTGTTGCCCGAGGTCGCGGGTGACAGGCGAATCACCGTTGATGATTCCCACCGAACCCGCGGACTCCGGGTACTTCTCGGTGATGAGCCATTCGCGGAAGCCGTAGTAGGGGTCGTAGCCCGGAACCCGGCTGGGGGAGGCGCTGATCTCGAGATCGGCGCCCACTGCCTGCGTCTGCGAGACCTGGGCGGGGTAGCTGGGCAGCAGGCACGACAACCGTTCCTTGACGCCGAGACCGTCGAGCGCGGCGCCGCCGCCGACGAGGGCGAAGTCCTCGCGGCAGGCTTCGATCATCCGTTGCCGGACTTCCATCAGTTTCGCGTCGCGCGTTTCGGCCACGAGTGTGCGGCCGTTGATGCCGCCGGCGGCGTTGCACCATGAGGTGAACACATGTGCGGCATCGACGAATTCGGAGTTCTTGGTGAAGCCGACATCGGACAGGACGCCGACTCGGATCTCGTCGGCGGTCACGCCCTGCGCGGTCGCAGTCGTGGCGTCGCCCGGCCCGCAGAGACCGCTCAGGTCGCCGAAGTCGCCCGAAGCGGATTGCGCGGTACCGCCGCGCGATTCGTCGTCTCCGGACCTTTCACTCTCGCTGCGCCCGCTGCATCCTGCGGCGAGCACGGCGATCGCCGCCAGTGCGACGAGCGTCCGTTGTGCTTTCACGTCTGCCTCCTTCACCGGGCCGTTCGGCCAGCGCTGTGAACGGGTGACCCGGCGTCCGAAGCCCCCACTTCGCCGGTGTCGGGCATGATGCTTGCACAGGAGGGGAACCGACTTCTCGCTTTTGGAGAATCAGACAAAAGATTTTTCCGTGCTCGACGAGACACGCGTCGTGCGACGTGGTAAGGGTCGTTCTGTCCCGGAAGCAACGATCGTCACGGAACAGGTATTACGGAACTGTTCGGCCCGGTCACGCCCAGGATGGGTGAATACGGCGGACGGCCGTGTCGCTCCCGGCACGACCGGCGGTCTCGACGGCCGGCACGCGGCGCGGCGTGCTGTTATCCCGCGCGGTGCCGGTCGCGGCCGTTGCCGTCAGGCCAGTTGGGCCTGATGAAGATGCCCTCCGCTTCGACGCAGATCCCGTGCGGCCCCGCGATGTGTCCGGTGACGAATCCCTTACGCCCCTCGATCCGGTCGAGTTTTGCTTCCCCGTGCAGATCGCCGAGAGGGGTGGGCCTGCGATAGCGCAGCGTGAGCGTGCCCGTCATTCCGGGTGAGCCGCCCACCCGGGCCGCGTCACCGAGCAGCTGGTCCAGGATCAGCGCCGAGACTCCGCCGTGGGTATGTCCCGCGGGCCCTTCGAAGCCGACATGCAGATGGAAGTCGGCCCACACGCGACCGTCGGGATCCTGGTTGATGCGGGGCAGTGGCGCGATCGCGTTCCGCAGTCCCATGGCGGCGTTGCCCCACACCCGGAAGTTGCCGGCGTCGTTGAACCGGGTACCGAAGGGGTGGTCCTCCTTCCGGCGCCCGAGCAACTCCCTCGCGGCTGCCAGGTGCTCCCGGGCCCGTCGCACGTCGTCGTCATCGGCTCGGCTCTGCACGGCAAGCGGGATCAGTGCGCGGACATCGTCGGCGAGCGGACCGTACAACGCGGCCTGACGAGCGATTTCGTCTTCGGAAAGCCCGTCGTTGACGAAAAGGCGGGCGGCAGCGTCGAGAGCATCGGTCATCGCGGGGTCTCCGGGTTCGTGTGAGGGGCCACCGCTAGTCGACCGTGTCCGTGCCCGCGGGTCAAACGCCGGTGCCGACGTACGGGACGGAGGTGCCGGTCCGGCGTGCCTGGAGCGGCGGCGACCCCGTCGGCGAATTCGAGGGGAGGGGCCGACGGGGCCGACCGCAGCGCCGGAGGGGAGGAGGCGCGTGCAGCGTGTTGCCAGAAGCAACTCCGAAACACGCTATACATCCTTCAGGCACGCCGCCGGCGAAATGCAGGTGACCCGGGGGTGAATCGAGGACTCGGCGGCGGAGAAACGGCGTGTGTGCGACCCTCACCGGTCGGTCGAGTGCCGAAAGAGGACGGCGCCCCACGTCGAGCACGGGCGTCGTCCTCCGAGACAGACCCCCGTCGAGGGTGCAGGATGTACCGATATCCATCCGCCGAACTCTTGGGAGTAGGCATGTCGGCGACACCGCCCACCGAGTTCCGCGATCGCAACGGACTGGGAAACACTGCGCTGATCGCCGGCATCGTTGCCGCGCTGACCGCGTTCGTTCCTGTCGTCGGCGACTTCGTGTCCATCCCCGCCGGCCTGCTTGCCGTGGTGTGCGGTTGGATCGGACTTCTGAGGATCGAGAAGGGTCTCGCGACGAACTACGTCGAGACCGTCGTGGGCACGGTGCTCGGAACGGGTGCGCTGTTCGTGGTGTTCATCGTCTTCGCGGCCACTCACAGTTCGGGCTGACCCGACTCGGCCGCCCTCGCCGGCGGACGCTGCAGTGTCACCGTGGTCAGGGCGAGCAGCTGGTCGTCTGCGCCGGCATCGACGAGACGGACGTTGATCACCGAATGGTCGGCCCCGTCACGAACCACCATGCCGTACGACCGTGCCGGACCGACGCGCACCTGGGACAAGAAGTGCATCTGAATGTCGGTCGCCACAAGATCGGGTCGCATCGCGTGTGCGGCCGACTCTGCGAGGAGCGCTTGCGCACCGCCCTGAATGGTCCCGATCATGTTGGCTACGAAGGGCGTTCGGTCGAGCTCGAGAACCCCTTCGTCCGGATCGAGGATGCGCATGCCGAGTCGGGAGTAGATGGTCCCCTCGACCGGCACGACCGGGTACTCGCGGTCCACACCGACCCATTCGCCCGGCGTGTATTCGTCCGCCCTCGGCGCGGCGGCGCGCGGCAAGCGCGCGAACGTGACCAGCGCGCGGGCCGCGAGCACCGGACCACCCTCGCTGCCCGTATCGAGCGCGGCGATGAGCTCGTCGAGATCGGTTGTACCGCGCGCGTCGTACACGTCTGCCGACACGTGGATCATCTTCTTGCCGATGCGCACGAGCTGTGCGTCGATGACGACGGGACCTTCCGTCAGCGGGCCGGTCGCGTGGAGGGTGAGGTCCTGGGTGGCGACCCAGTCCTGCCCGCAGGCGGCGAGCGCCGGACTCGAGGTGACGATGTCGACCAGCGTCGTCAGCACTCCGAGCGATGCCGAGCCCGCGTCCGAGCGCAGTTTGTCGGTCAGGACCGAACGCATCACCGCGCGTTCTTTCGTGACGAGCCGTGAGAGCAGGCCGAAGTCGGACGAGAAGGTGTGCTGACTCATCACCAGCAGTGACGAACCGTCGCTAGAAATTCCATTCTCATTCATGAGAATCATATTGCCATCATCTCCCGGTCGAACGCTATTGCGCCATCCGTGGACGGGCGTACTCTGCAATTCTGCATCCCCGCGCGAGTGACATGACGGGAGCCGGAGTGGCCGGAAGCCTGCGTGCTCGGCCGAGCCGATCGGGACGAACACCCGAGCGACCGGCGTTCACATTGGTCGGTACCGTGCGCGTACCCCACGTCTTCGTGAGCCCGACGTGGGAGATCGCGCGCCGGATCGCCTACGCGATCGTGGTGCTCACGGCGGCGGTCGTGGTGGTGTACATCGGGCGGAGCGGTTTCCAGGACACTCAGGGCAATTCTCTCTCGTTGATGGACTGCATCTACTACGCCAGTGTGTCGCTGTCGACCACCGGCTACGGCGACATCTCGCCTGTCGCCCCTGGTGCGCGCGCGCTCAACGCACTGGTGATCACACCATTGCGCATCCTCTTCCTCATCATCCTGGTCGGTACCACGCTCGCGGCCCTGACGGAGAACTCCCGTCAGGTCCATCGCATCCAGCGGTGGCGACGCCGCGTGCGCAACCACTACGTCGTGGTCGGCTACGGCACCAAGGGGCGCACGGCAGTCGACGCGATGATCAGCGACGGGATCGCGTTGTCGGAAATCGTGGTGGTGGATGTTGCCCGCTCTGTGATCGATGCTGCCGGCCGACAGGGCCTGGTGACGGTCCAGGGCACGGCGAGTCGCTCGGATGTGCTGCGCCTGGCCGGAGTCCAGCGAGCCTCGGCGGTTGTCATCGCGACCGACCGCGACGACACCGCGGTCCTGATCACCCTCACAGCCCGGCAACTGTCCGGCACCGCGCGCATCGTCGTGGCGGCCCGCGAGGTCGAGAACACCCACCTCCTGCGGCAGTCGGGCGCCGACACCGTGGTCGTCTCGGCCGAAACCGCCGGGCGGCTGCTCGGCGTCGCCAGAACCACCCCCAACGTGGTGGAGATGATCGACGATCTGCTCACGCCCGAAGCGGGATTCGCGATGGCCGAACGGAACATCACGCCCGAGGAAGCGGGAGTGTCACCTCGTAGCCTGACCGACCTCGTCGTCGGCATCGAACGCGACGGGCGGCTGCTGCGGGTCGGCACGGCCGACGTCGACGTCCTTCGCGGCGGCGACCGCCTGTTGTATCTGCGTCATGTCTCCGGCTGACCACACGCGGAGCGTCGCGAACCTCCACGCCGCACCCTCCGGCACCGCCAAGCGGGTACTCCTGGGACGGCCGCTGCGCAGCGACGCCCTCGGTCACACGTTGTTGCCCAAGCGGATTGCGTTGCCGGTCTTCGCCTCCGACGCATTGTCCTCGGTCGCGTACGCGCCGGAGGAGATCTTCCTCGTCCTGTCCGTCGCCGGGTTGTCGGCCTACGCGTTCTCGTCGTGGATCGGCATCGCGGTCGCGGTCGTGATGGCCGTGGTGGTCACCAGTTACCGGCAGAACGTGCACGCCTATCCCTCCGGGGGCGGCGACTACGAGGTTGCCACGAAGAACCTCGGGGTCGCGGCAGGCCTGACAGTGGGAAGCGCGCTGATCGTCGACTACGTGCTCACCGTTGCGGTCTCGATTTCCTCCGCCGCACAGAACATCGGTTCGGCCGTGCCCTTCATCGACCACCACAAGGTGCTGTTCGCGACGGCCGCCATCGTGATCCTCACCGCCGTCAACCTGCGAGGACTGCGGGAAGCCGGCGTGGCGTTCGCGATACCTGCCTACGCGTTCATCGTGTGTCTGGGCGCGATGGTGCTGTGGGGCCTGATCCGGATCTTCGTCCTCCACACCGACCTGCGCGCGCCCTCGTCGAACTTCGAATTGCATGCGGAGCAGTCGCACCTCGCCGGCCTTGCGTTCGTGTTCCTGATCGCGCGGGCATTCTCGTCCGGGTGCGCCGCACTGACGGGTGTGGAGGCGATCAGCAACGGGGTCCCCGCGTTCCGGAAACCGAAGTCCCGCAACGCTGCGACGACCTTGCTGATGTTGGGCGCGATCGCGATCACGTTGTTCATGGGCATGATCGTGCTCGCGGAGCGGCTGGGCGTGGTGATCGCCGAGGATCCCGCGACCCAGCTCACCGGAGCACCGGAAGGCTACCGGCAGAAGACGATGGTCGCCCAGATCGCCGAGACGGTGTTCTCGGGGTTCCCGATCGGTTTCTACCTCGTCACCGGGGTCACGGCACTGATTCTGGTGCTCGCCGCCAACACCGCGTTCAACGGGTTCCCCGTGCTGGCGTCGGTGCTCGCGCAGGACCGTCACCTTCCGAGTCAGCTGCGCACCCGCGGGGACCGGCTCGCGTTCAGTAACGGCATCGTCCTGCTCGCCGCCGCGGCAATAGCCCTGGTGTGGGCATTCGACGCCGAGGTCACCAAGCTAGTCCAGCTCTACATCGTCGGGGTATTCGTCTCGTTCACGCTCAGCCAGATGGGCATGATCAAGCACTGGACCCGGCATCTGGCCACCGAAACCGATCCACAGGAACGACGCCACATGCACCGTTCCCGGATCGTGAACTCGGTGGGTCTCGCGATGACCGCGACCGTGCTCGTGATCGTGCTGGTCACCAAGTTCGTGGCCGGCGCATGGATCGCCATCGTCGCGATGGTGGCCGTGTTCCTCGTGATGCGTGCGATCCACCGCCACTACGCGCGGGTCGCGGTGGAACTCGAGCGCGGTCAGTGGGACGGCGTGCTTCCCAGCCGAACTCATTCGATCGTGCTGGTGTCGAAACTTCATCGGCCCACCCTCCGCGCGCTCGCCTACGCCCGTGCGACGAACCCGGACACGCTCGAAGCGGTCACCGTCAACGTCGACGACGAGGAGACCCGCCGGCTCGTCCACGCCTGGGAGGAGAGCGACATCGATGTGCCGCTGAAGGTCATCGAGTCGCCGTACCGGGAGATCACCCGGCCCGTACTCGACTACGTCAAGCGGCGGCGAGGCGATTCACCGCGGGAAGTGGTCACCGTCTTCGTTCCCGAATACGTCATGGGGTACTGGTGGGAACAGTTGCTGCACAACCAGAGCGCGCTGCGGATCAAGAGCCGGTTGCTGTTCCAGCCCGGCGTCATGGTCACCAGCGTGCCGTGGCAGCTGCGGTCGTCGTCCCGCCTGTCCGACGACCGCAACTGACGCAGAGCGCCTACACCCGAGCGGGCTGCAGTACCTCTCTGAGCACGGCGGCGAACCCCTCGGGTTCACCGGGCATTCCGTACTCGTCGCCGAGGAACCCACCGTGGTTTCCGGGGAACCACGTCACCTCCGTTCCGAGTCGTGCCGCGAGGGCTGCCCCACCCCGCCCTGCCATCTCCTCGGCGGACTCGCGCCCGGCTGCGGGGACGATCCGGGTGGACGCGGCGGAAAGAACATCGAAATCCGGTTCGTAGCCCGTGCACGAGAGGATGTTCTGACCTACCAGCGGGTCGTCACGCGTGCCGTCGTCCTCGGTGGGGAGACCGAAGGCGGACGGATCAGGGGCGGGCGCCTCGAAGTAGGCGTCCGACAGTTCACCTTTCCACCCGACCAGCGTGATGAACTTCGCCATCGCCGGCCCCATCCCGCTGCGCAGGTAGGTGTCGTGGATGTCGGCGCACGCCGCCACCAGCCCGTCGCGGTCGGGGAGGATGCCCGCAATCGGGGGTTCGTGTGCCACGAGGGTGCGCACGAGTTCGGGGTTGCCCGAGACCAGTTCCAGCGCGTTCACTGCGCCACCGCTGGTCGCGAACAGGTCGACCGGTCCGGTTCCCAGCGCGTCGATCAGCGCAACCAGATCGTCGGCGTGCAGCCGCGGCGTCGAGTCGACGGTGGTGTCGGTGCGCACGCCACGCCCGGTGCCGCGCGGGTCGTAGGTCACCACCGTCCGGTCGGGGAAGTACGAGGCCAAGGTGCCGAACGCACCGGCATCCATCGGCGATGCGGCGAGGATCAGGGTGGGAAACCGCTGCTCGCCGGACGCGGGTCGCACGTCGTAGACGAGCGATGCTCCGGGGACATCGAGCGTGCGGGTGTCGGGCTGGGTCATGGGAGGCTCCTTCGATCCGGATGTACCCGTGTCGACTCGGTGCCGCCCGGAAACTCATCGACGTGTCCGGTTCCGCTGTGCTGTGTGGTCGCCTGCCGGGGAAGTCGCTGCTGCGGCGAGGATATGCGCGAGATCGCCGGGGCGGCTCCACATGGGCCAATGCCCGGTCGGAAGATCGACGACATCGACGTGGCCGAGCTTCGACACCTCGGCGAACATGGGATGACCCGCGTCGGCCAACTTCATTACCTGCGCGCTCGGGATCGAACAGCACACCAGAGTGGTCGGGACCGCCCGACGCGCATCGTTGGTGAGCGTCACCAGCCCGCGTAACACCGGACCGGGTTCCGGAACGGCCTTGGCCCGAAAGCGTTCGAGAACCTCGGCGGTCAGGCCCTCGAGGCTGGCCTGCTCCCCGAGCGCGTCGAAGGGAGGTAGGGGAAATTCGTCCAGATCCTCGGGCGCATCCGGGGCGAAGACACTGCCGGACGCGACGGGCCCACTGTCGACCCACACCACTCGGCGGACGAGCTCAGGATGCCGATCGAGCACCAGGCTCACCGGCGCGTTGGCTCCGCTGTGCGCCACGATCACTACCGGCTGGGCCTCGGAAGCCCCAGCCCGAATCATGGTCTGTTCGATCGCGGCCGCCTGGTCGTCGAGCGTCCTGGACGCCCTCTCGGCGTCCCGCTCATCGAGGCCGGGGAGCGTCATCGGGATGGATCGCAGGCCGTCGGCGCTCAGATGTTCCAGCACCTCGTCCCATGCCCAGGCCCCCAGCCAATGGCCGGCGATCAAGATGATGGTCGGGCTACTCGCATTGTTCGTCACACCACGATGCTCTCGCGCCGGCAGGACAACGGTGTGTCACCATTTTTGACATGATTTTCTGCCGGGGTAGGACGTGAAGAGGGCGGAGCGACTCCACGCCCTGTCCGAGATGCTGCGACGCAGCGGACCGCGTGGATGCACTGCCGACCGACTGGCACAGGAGTTCGGCGTATCCGTGCGGACGGTCAAAAGAGACCTCACCGCACTCGAGAACAGCGGCGCGCCGATCTGGTCGCGCCCGGGCCCCGGCGGCGGCTACGGGCTGGTCGCCCGAGGCACCCTGCCCCCGGTCAGCCTCACCCCCGTGCAGGCCGTCGCGCTCCTCGCGGCAGTCTCTGCCGCACCCGATGCCCCCTACGCCGATCTCGCCTCGGCGGGCGTTCGAAAGATCATGGACGTACTCGATCCACAGACCCGGACGAAGGCCGATGCGCTGGCCGGTCGCGTCTGGGTCAACTCGCCTCCACCGCCACTTCGCGCGGTCAAGTCGGCGCTCGAGGAAGCGATGGCCGAGCAACGGGTGGTGCGTATCCGCTACACCGCGCGTGACGGCGACACGACCACCCGGGATGTCGAGCCGGTCATGTTCGCCTCCACGAACGGCCAGTGGTACCTGATCGGGTGGTGCAGGCTACGCAGCGCCATGCGGTGGTTCCTGGTGTCCCGTATCGAGCACGCCGCTGCAACCAGGATCGCCTGCAGCGGCCACCACCTCGACGAGATCGGCGTTCCCCCAGCAACAGCCAGGCCCGTGAACGGACGAGGCGAGACGACCGACGTCTCCGGTCGGTACGGCTAGGGAGCGTTCTGAGCGCGCCCGCGTCCGATGACACCGTCGCGGCGCTCGGCGACACGTTCCGGCGTGAAGTTCTCCATCCACTGCCGCGACGTCTCGTTCTCCACCCGCAGTGCCGGAGCGACGACGTGCTCCTCCGCTCGGCGGTACGACGCGAGCAGTGTCCGCACGCCCGCCCGGTCGTTGCCCGCGATGGTCGCGGCCAGATCCAGGGCGGCGCCGAGAAGCCGGTCGTGCTCCACCACCTCGGTCACCAATCCGACTCGCAGAGCTGTCTCGGCGTCGACGAAGTCTCCCGAAAGGCTCATGCGACGTGCGAACGCGCCGCCCACGGCGGCGGGAAGCCGGGAGGTCAGTCCCCAGCCGGGAAGCACCCCGACGCGCGCATGAGTATCGGCGAACCGTGCGCGTTCGGAGGCAATGAGGAAATCGCACGCCAGTGCCATCTCGAGCCCGCCGGTGATGGCGGCACCGTTGATCGCGCCGATCACGGGTTTCGACAGTGGTCGCCACGGATGGCCGACGGGGATGCCGTCGTCCGACAGGCGGCCCAGGTTGCCGCCGGAGCCGCCGAGTTCGCGCAGATCCAGTCCCGCACAGAACGCGGGGTCGGTGCCGGTCAGGACGACGACGTCGGTCGCCTCGTCGGCGTCCGCCGCCGCGAGTTCCGTGCGCAGTACCTCGATGAGGGCGGAGCTCAGTGCGTTGCGCTGTTGCGGGCGGTGGAACGTGAGCACACGGGTGGACCCGTGTTGTGCGGTGAGCAGGATCGGCTCGGTCATGTTCGTTCCTTCGCGGAGACGAGTTCGGCTGGCCTGCGGAGCGTAACGATCGCCGGGTCGTCCCGTCACCGATGACGTCCTGCCCGGCGTGGCGTTCCACTGGGCTGAATCGATGTGGCCGCCGCCACAGCTGCCTTCCTACTCTCGCGGTATCCGAGGAAGGGAAACGCCTTGATGCAGTCGCTCGACTGTCGCGCCTGTGCGGCCCGCGTACACGTCGCGAAATACAGCCCCGCTCATACGAGCATCCAGTGGACCGACTCCGCCCGCGCGGCCTGCCACGAAATCGCGGCAGCTCGTGATCTCGATCCCGCCGCATACGTCATGCGGTGTGCAGCATTGGATTGCACGGTCGACGAGGCGGTGTCGGAGGGAAAGCTCCGCGCGACCACGAGGGTCGAACCGTCCGTCCGGCCCCTCGCTTCCGAGGACACCGTCACCGCAGCCCGGTGACCACCGTGTCTGTCAGATTCCGCTCGCTCCGCCCGTACACCTCTTGGAGACCAGAATGACCGTCCAGCAGGATCGTATCGAGATCCGCAATATCGACACCGGCACCAACCCCACCCGATTCGCGCGAGGATGGCACTGTATCGGCCTCGCCAAGTCGTTCCGCGACGGAAAGCCGCACCAGGTCAAGGTGTTCGGCACCGACCTGGTGGTCTTCGCCGACACCTCCGGAACACTTCACGTGCTGGACTCGTACTGCCGGCACATGGGCGGCAATCTCGCGCGCGGCGAGATCAAGGGCGACACCATCGCCTGCCCGTTCCACGACTGGCGCTGGAACGGTGAAGGCCGCTGCGAGGCAGTGCCTTACGCGCGCCGCACCCCGAAGGTGGCGCGCACCAAGAAGTGGACGACGATGGAGCGCAACGGCGTGCTCTTCGTGTGGAACTGCCCGCAGGGCACCGAGCCGACGCCGGAACTCGCGATCCCCGAGATCGAAGGCTACGAGGACGGGCAGTGGTCCGACTGGACCTGGACGACGATCCACGTGGAGGGCTCGCACTGCCGTGAGATCGTCGACAACGTGGTCGACATGGCGCACTTCTTCTACGTGCACTTCCAGATGCCCGAGTACTTCAAGAACGTCTTCGACGGCCACATCGCCGGCCAGCACATGCGTTCGTACGGGCGCGACGACATCAAGACCGGCGTCCAGATGGATCTTCCCGAGGCACAGACGATCTCGGACGCCTTCTACTACGGTCCGTCCTTCATGCTGGACACGATCTACACCGTGTCCGAAGGTAAGACCATCGAGTCCAAGCTCATCAACTGCCACTACCCGGTGACGTCGAACTCCTTCGTCCTGCAGTTCGGCACGATCGTCAAGAAGATCGACGGTATGACCGACGAGCAGATGTCGGAGATGGCGACGCTGTTCACCGACGGTCTCGAAGAGCAGTTCCAGCAGGACATCGAGATCTGGAAGCACAAGACGCGTATCGAGAACCCGCTCCTGACCGAAGAAGACGGCCCGGTGTATCAGTTGCGGCGCTGGTACAGCCAGTTCTACGTCGATGTCGAGGAGGTCACTCCCGAGATGACCCAGCGCTTCGAGTTCGAGGTCGACACGAGTCGTGCCCTCGAGTCGTGGCACAAGGAAGTCGAGGAGAACCTCTCCGCCACAGGGGAGTAACAGCCGGAGCCGTCCCACCCGCCGGGTGGGACGGCTCAGTTGTGTCGACGTCGCAGGCCGTCGACGAATACCGAGATCACGGTGCGCGCCAGATCGGCTGTCGTCGCGTCGGGACCGGACCGGAACCAGCGCGACGCGTGCCAGACGGCGTCGTAGAGCAGTTCCCGGAACACTTCCGGGTCGATATCCGAACGGAACGTGCCGTCGGCGACGCCGTCGGCGATCGCCTCGCGCCACGCGACTTGCATGGCGTCGGCCGTCTCGACCATGTCGGCTTCGACGACGCGTTCGCGCATGTACTCGCCTTCGCGTCGCCAGATGGACGTCGCCCCGTGGTACTGCTCGCTGGTCGCCAGTGCGATCTCGGCGAGTGCTTCGAGTCGTTCGACGGGGGGCAGGTTGCGCTCCGTCACCTCGGCGCAGCGCGCCGTGAGGTCTTCCAGATACTCACGGATGAGTTCGGTGACGATCGCTTCCTTCGACGGGAAGTAGTGGTAGAGCGCCCCGGAGTACACACCGACAGCGTCGCCGATCTCGCGAATCGTGGTCGCCGTGACACCTTTCCGGGAGAAGATCTCGGCCGACCGGTCGAGGATCTGCCTTTTGCGTTCGTGTGGATCCACTTCGAGCCTCCTGCCGTCGGGCACCGGCGTACCTCGGCAGGCCATTGTGCCAGACCTCATTGATCAAACGATCAATGAGGTCCCATCCCTCACGCTCACCAGGAGTATGTATGACAACCTCGCAGACGGTCGCACCGGTCCCGAACACGGTTCTGGCCGGCGAAACAGCTCTCGTCACGGGTGCCGGGCAGGGCATCGGCCGCGGCATCGCCCTTGCACTCGCTGCCGCCGGTGCGCAGGTCGCCGTGGTCGGGCGCACGGCACGAACACTCGAATCGGTCGCCGACGACATCACCCGCCGGGGCGGTGTGGCGCAGCCCTACGTGTGCGACGTGACCGACGCCGAGGCGGTCGCGCGGCTCGTTCCGGCTGTCGCCGAACGTTTCGGCGGAATCACCGTGCTGGTCAACAATGCCCAGACCCCGGCGCCCGGGCCACTGCTCGACCTGGACGAAGCGACATACCGGGAGTGCATGGAGTCGGGTCCTACGGCGACGTGGCGGATGATGCGCACGTGCCACCCCTACCTGCGCGGGCACGGGGCCGTCGTCAACCTCGGGTCGGCGGCCGGAATCCGGTGGAACCCTTCGGGCACCGGCGGATACGCCGCGGCGAAGGAAGCCGTCCGGGTACTGACCCGCACCGCGGCGTGCGAATGGGCCGGCGACGGTATCCGCGTCAACGCGATTCTGCCGCTCGCGAATTCGCAGCCGATGGAAGAGTGGGCCCGCGCTGATCCCGACGCCGCCGCGGGGTACCTCGACACCGTGCCCCTCGGCCGGCTCGGCGACCCGGAAACCGACATCGGCCCGGCGGTGGTGTTTCTGTGCAGCGACGCCGCGCGATACATCACCGGTCACTCGCTGCCTGTCGACGGAGGGCAAGCGCTGGTGCGGTAACGGCGCGGTGTGCCTCGCATTCACCCCACGCGGCGTTGTGGGGTGGTGGTCCGGGAGAGGCTGCGCCAGATCGTGCGGGCAGCCACTCGAACCGGCGTCGTGAGGTGGACGGCGTCCACCTTGTCGGCGGCACCGGTGACGGACACGGCACCTATGTAGGTGCGCCCGTCGCCGATCGGTGCTGCGACGCACGCGATTCCGGGAATCGATTCGCCGCGCTCGTGGGCCACGTGCCGCTCCCGGATCCACGCGATCTCGTTGCGCAGCCGTGCTGCGTCGATACCCACCGGCGGAGCGAGTTGCTCCGCGGTGGACGTCCCGGCGGGGTCGAACCGGGTGTGCGCGATGAGTGCCTTACCCAAGGCAGTCCGGAAAGCCGGTTGACGTCCCCCGATGCGCGACGGGACGGGTACCGATTCCCGGCCTACCTTGTCCAGGTAGCGCACTTCGCTGCCGTCGAGGACTGCGAGGTGGACCACCAGTCCCGTCACGGCGTGCAGTTCGTGGAGAACCGGGTGTGCGGCGCGGTGCAGTCCGTCGTGGTGCTGCGCGAGTGCGCCCCATTCGAAGATGGTGCGGCCGAGAGCATACGAGTGGCCCTCTCGCCGAACCCAGCCGAACTCCATCAACTGGGTGAGGAGCCGATGTGCCGACGACCTCGGTAGCCCTGTCCGAGAAGATAATTCGGACAGGGTGAGTTTGTTGTTGGTCTGGAACGCATCGAGCAGTCCGGCGACGCGGTCGACGACAGCCGCGGGGAAGCCGTCACAGTTCCTCACGAAACCTCCATATCGATAGGGCACGCCGGCCCACCGGTATTGATCGATCGATCAATCAACCGAAGAAGACAGTAGCAGGGCAGCATGTTCTCGTGAAGAGGTTTCTTCAGGTCAGGAGTGCCGACACCGCGTCGGCGGCGCTACGCACCAACCGGCTCGCACCCTCGGGAATGCGCCCCTGAGGGCCGGCCAGCGACAGTGCGGCAATCTCCCCGCAGCCCGCATCGAAGGCCGCGGCCACGCAGCGGACCGGATTCCCGCCGCGAACCACGCCCTCGGAGTACAGGAAGCATTCGGAGTGGATGTGGTCCGATGGTGCGCCGTCCCGGTGGCGCAGCAGGGCGATGCCCGCCGCCGTCTCGTGCGTCGGGCGACGTTGGCCGACGTGGGACGGTATTTCGGTGGCCCAGCGCCCGCCGATCTTCTCCAGATAGAGCAGGCTGTCGCCGTCCAGGACGGCCAAGTGGACCGCGAGGCCGGTCTGGGTCTGAAGGTCGTACATCGCGGGTAGAGCGGCTTTGTAGATCCGATCGCGTTCGCGGGCCTGGGCGCCGAGTTCGATCATCTTGGGGCCGAGGCGGTACGTGGTGCCGGTGCGGCTGATCCAGCCGACCTTCACCAGTTGCAGCAGCATCCGGTGGGTCGTCGAGCGCGGAAACCCTGTGCGCTGGGCCAACTCGGTGAGGGTCAGGCCCTCGGCGGTGCGGAACGGTTCGAGCAGAAGAGTGACTCGTCCCAGGACGGACTGGGGACTGTCGGATACGTCGGGCACAACGCCCTCCTCGGAACGGAATGCGGAGCGTGTTGATCGGTTGATCAATGGATGGGTACGACTGTAACGCGGAGGCGATCGGATGCACAGAAGCGCCGCGACGGATGTCGC